>CAZXVN010000034.1:0-4188 GCA_964643945.1 uncultured Lentisphaeraceae bacterium
CATTCGTCTGCGGAACCGTAAATGCCGGCAGTGTAAAGGATGTCTCTCGTAGATAGCATGCCACGGCGACCGGCAGCGAGGTCGTCGAATCCGCACACCGGATCGTCTGCCCGAGATGCGCGACCGCATTAGACAGCGCCATCTGTTCAAACCGTTGCTCGGGCAGTAACAACTCTTTTAACCGCAACCACAGAACCAGTTCGGGGGGCCGCCCCTCTTTTTTCCACATGAGCTCATTACGCTGCGAGAAGTCATACGGTTTCACCGGCACCGGCACAAAGTGCTGACCGTCGACGCGCTCGATCACACCGTTGGTCGTGCCGATCCGGAATGTGACCGGCACAGTCTCCAGTTTGCCCGACACGGTGTTGGATACGGTCACGGGAAACGTCTGCGTCTCCGGCGCGGCCATTGCCATGCCAGACAGCAGCCATAATGCCGACAACCCTATGCCCCAACCCTTTCTCATCAACCGGCGCCTCTTTCTTTTCATCTCTTCTAGACTCCATCCCTAATCGCCCGGTCGCTATGCAGCACACTGGAAAGCATTGCCACACCTTGTTCCGTAAAGGCCATGGGTGCATACCTAAGTCCCATACGATCTGAAATGGAGGTCACAAATTTTGACCTCCATTGCGAAAACTCCTCTTCCGAAAGCACAAACATGAAGTCCTCTTAGGCCTCCAACACCCACGCGTCGCCCGACACGACATGCCCGCCCGGCCGTTTCAGCCATTCAACAAGCAGCGTCCTCAGCGGCGCAGGTTCCAGGTCAGCCTCGTCCAACTGGTCCAGCGGCTGCCACCGGAAACCGAGCCACTCCTCCGCCGCCTCGACGGGCGCGCCGGGCTTGAGTCCAGTGATCATCAATTCGAAAACGAGGTTGATCTCCGCATGCGGCACGCCCCTCTGCACGAAGGCGTGTTCGCAGCAGCCGAGAAAGCGCCCCGCCTTCGCAGCGCGGCCCAATTCTTCGTAGATCTCGCGCACCAGCGCCTGTCGCGCGGTTTCGCGGAACTCGATGTGTCCGCCCGGCAGATAGGTCAGCGCCGCCTTCTTGCCGTGGCACAGCAGCACCTGGCCATCCACCACACACACGCCGCGGGCGATCACCTCCACACTTGCATTCTTGCTCATACAGGACCTCTCGTAAAAGGGACGTCAGGGACTTGAGGGACAGGAGGGACGCGGAGAACGAAGCGTCTCGCTGGCGTCGTGGCGGTCGCACGCCCACGGGAACGCGTCCAACGCCACCAGCGCCGCGCCCGCCAGAAAGAGCGAACCGCACACCAGCACCACGCCATGGACCTCACGTGCCCACTCACGCGCCAAGTTCAACGCTTCTTCCACGCTCTCGCATGCGTCCGACTCGTCGATCCCCGCCATGTGCATGATCCCCACGGTCTGATCAGCCGTAAGCGAACGCGGATTCGCGACCGCCACACCCCACGCGCGTTTGACGATCGGCGCCAGCACACGCAGATGCGCCAACGCATCCTTGTCGCCGCAGAAGCCCGCGATCAACCCCACGGGGGCCTTCACCTTGCAGCTTTTGAGGGCCTGCCGCAACGCCCGTGCGCCTTCGGGGTTGTGCGCGCCGTCCACGATCACGGGCGGATCTTTCGATGCCAACTGGAAACGTCCCGGCCAGCATACGCTTTCGAGACCTTTGACGAACGCCGAGTCGGGAATCGCCAGCCCGCACTCCGCAACAGCCTCCAGCGCCGCCACCGCCGCGCAGACGTTCTCGATCTGGAACGCCCCCGCCAGGGGCAGCCGCACCGGCGGCAACGCACGGTCCTGCGTCGTGATCTTCAGCGTCTGCCCTTCCAGCCCGCTCTGGGTCACCGCCACCGACACCGCCTCGGCGGCATCCACGAACTGCGACTGCCGCTGCGCCGCAGCCGACGCGATCACCGCGCGTGCCTCCTCCGGCATGGCTGCGCACACCACCGGACGCCCCGGCTTGATGATCCCTGCCTTCTCTCCGGCGATCTTCTCGACCGTATCGCCCAGCCAGTCGCAGTGGTCCAGCCCGATGCGCGTGACGACCGACACCAACGGGGTCACCACATTGGTCGCGTCAAGTCTGCCGCCGAGCCCGGTCTCCAGTGCGACAAGCTTCACGCCCGACCGCCGGAAGAGAACAAACGCCACGGCGGTCAGGCACTCGAAAAAGGTCACCTCAACACCCCGTTCCTCTTCGACTGCGCGAACCGCAGCTTCGACCTCTTGCGCGGCCGACTCCAAGGCGCCATCGTCGACAGGCGCGCCATGGATGAGAAAACGTTCGTTGATGCAAACGAGATGCGGGGAGGTGTAACGTGCCGCCTGATAACCGGCCGCACACAGCACCGACTCGCACAGAGCGGCCACAGCCCCTTTGCCGTTCGTGCCGGCGATGTGGATAGCGGCGATATCCCTCTCCGGATTCCCCAGCCGGTCCAGAAGCGCACGGATCGTTTCCAGCCCCGGCTTCATCCCGAACCGCCGCCGGTCGGCCAACTGATGCAGGTAATTCAGCATGTCCATAGTTTAGACCATCCTGTCCGGCTTCACAACCGCAGGTTTGCTTGAATCCGCGTTTGGCATCGGCCCTGCGGGCGCTTCGGGCTTTCTCCCAGTTGACACTCCACAGCGGTTCAGGCTAAAGTGAGGCCATGAACGCACCCATTCCGCTTTTCGTCAACGTCTGGCTGAAGTTTTTCTTCATCTTCACACCGTTCTTTGCACTCTCGATGTTCCTGAGCATGACAGGCGATTATACGGAGCGCCGGCGCCGTAAACTGGCGGTCATGATCACCGTTGCGGTCGCCGTCCTGTGCCTCGGCCTGCTGTTTCTCGGCAACCAGATCTTCGCGCTGTTCGGCATCACTCTGAACGCCTTCCGCGTCGGCGTCGGCGCACTGCTGTTCCTCTCCGCCGTCAGCCTGGTGCAAGGACGCAAAACGTCTTCTGAAGACAACCAAGAGGCGGACATCGCGGTCGTGCCGCTGGCCATGCCCGTCATCGTCGGCCCCGCCACCACCGGCACGCTGCTGGTGATGGGCGCGGGCCTCGGCAGCGTCGCGGAAAAAATGGTCGGCTGCCTGGCCCTGCTCTTTGCCGCCGCGTGCCTCGGCGTGATCCTGTTTCTCGGCACCGCCATCGAACGCGGGGTCGGCCACCGCGGGCTCAACATCATGAGCAAGCTGACCGGCATCATCCTCGCCGCCCTCGCCGCCCAGATGATCATGGACGGCATCCTGGGTTTCCTCGCCGCAAAAGGCTGACGGGCAGTCCGCCGGCCCCCGTTTCAGACGAGTTTATTCCGGGTTGAGTTGGAGCGGCTCGACCGTCACGCCGCCGTTGCCGTCCTTGACGATTTTTTCGATCTTCTTCTCGACCTCGTTCAACTTGGCGGTGCAGAATTTGACCAGCTTCTGCCCTTCCTCAAACGAAGCGACCATCGTGTCGAGGTCCGCCTCCCCCGCCTCCATCTCTTCGACAATCGTCTCCAGCCGCTTGAGCGCAGCCTCAAAACCCGCCGGGCGCTCTTCTTTCTTCGCCATCGCTCACCCTGCCTTTCTTAGGGCAGAAACAAAGGTCTGCCCCTGCCGTGTCTGAACAAACCCTGACAACTTCTGCACAACAACTCCCACATATTGAAAGGTGTGGCAGGGGCAGCCCCTGCCGTGTCTGGGGTCAGCCAGCGGGGTTGCCCGATGACCCGCCCACAACCGATTCGATCCTGCCGTCCTTGACTTGCGTCACCAGCTTCACGCCCGGCGCGGCCTCTGCCACCGAACGCACCAGACGCCCCTCCGCCGTACGCGTGAGACTGTACCCGCGATCCAACACGGCCAGCGGGCTCAACGACCCCATCTGACGCTCCAGCCCCGTCAGGCGTGCCCGCAGCCGCTCCACCTGCAACCGGCCCGCCTGCGTCAGCCGCCGCTCGTCCAGCACCACCCGCGCCTCGACCTGCCGTACCCGCCGCTCACGCAAGAGGCGCAACCGGCTGACCGCCTGTTCGGCACGCTGCCGCTCCTCTTGCACACGCTGCCGCACCGCATGATCCAGCCGCATGCCCACGGTGTCCACGCGCTGCGCCAACCGCTCGGCCACCTGTTCCGGCTGCCGCAAAAAGGGAGCGGCCTGGGCTACGGCAAGACGACTGCGCATCTCCGCCGCCCGCTGTTGCAGCAC
>CAZXVN010000035.1:0-13447 GCA_964643945.1 uncultured Lentisphaeraceae bacterium
GCATGTGCATCCGATTGTGGCCAAACATGTGCTCGAAGAGGTTATGCCTAAAAGAGCGACTTGGTTCGTGCCGGTCGCATCCGTTTGGGCCGTCGTCTGGGCGGGCGCGTCGCGCTGTTCGATCCGGGCGATCGTCTGGTCCAGGGAGTGCCGATACAGGGGAGAAGGCAGATCGTCCCTGACGCCGGCTGCCGACACCGCCGGACACATCAGCGCGAGGAGGAGAACGACCTCTGCACCGAACAACCTGCCACGACAAACACGAATCCGTGCGCGCATAGCGGCCTCCCTGTTGATAAGAAATCGCTTGTCAGCCGACACCGACCCACATGGGCAGGAAGCACCCTTGAACCGATAATAGGTGCTTACTTCATAATAGGAACTTGCCAAAAACGGGGCAGGATGTCAAGCACACAAAAAATACGCGTGAACTGGACTGGGACTCGGCTATGACAGCTCTACAGTTTCCGCCGGCACCCGGTGACAAAGCAGCCTTGCCCGCAGGACGTACCTGAGCTGGTCTGGAGGCTCGCTGAAACACGTGCCGGGAAAAGGGGGCGGGGGGAAGGTTAGGCGCAGCTCGCGGGTGCGACACAGGCCTTGTGCGCGACCAGCGCGGCCTTATCAATCTGCACTGGCGCAGCGGGTGACGGCTCGGGTTAGTGTTGGCTTTCTCGGCACCAAGGCCAGCAGTCTCACATGACGGTTGAAGGTTGTCGCGGATACTTTCTTAAGCAGGTGCCCGGCGTATGCATCCGCGTGTTCCTGCCTCACTTGCCGTAAGGTTGACTCCCCGCTGTCCGGACGGTTGTGCTGGTCGAGAGACGCCAGCCAGCCGTGCCGGATCGTGGTCGCCGGGATCTCGTCGTTGATCTTGTCTAGGCGCTTGTCGACACCCTCCACTCGGGCGAGAACCGCCTCGACTCGTTCCTTCTCATTCCGCAGGTTGAACGGAATAAGCATCCGGTCTCGTTCCTTGCGGGCCCTGTCGCGGTCGGTCTCTCCAGTCTCTCCAGTGGACTGGAGTGGACTGGATTAGCCGCTTGCCGTCACCCATACGGTTGATATACCATGTGCTTTCACGTTTCAGGAGGGTTTGGTATCGGATTGTTCGTTTGGTTTTCTTGCCAGGGTTGCGTCGCCTTTCGTTTATGTCGCTTAGAACGTCATAATGAGGCAACCCGTCTGATCCCCCGGAAACCCTGATGAGTACACGGCGCACAGGGTTCCACGCAACCCGCGACAGTCGCAACCGTCCGTCGCGCAGCGGGTATGCCGGGAATCCATGTGCACGGGGGTCGTTTTAGAAAATCGCGCGTCTCGGGGGGCGATCCGGGTTCAACAGGAACCGGGATGGCGCCCCGAGCTGTCCGTTGGGTCACCATGTCACTTGAACCCTACCTTTTGTCAGACTCCCCTATCGTGGCGCTTGCAACGGCCACGGGCCCGGCGGGAGTGTGTGTGGTGAGGGTTTCTGGTGAAGGCGCGCTGGAACTCGGTGACCGTCTCGTGCCGTCTTCACTCCGCAAGCCCTCGCAGCGCGCCGGGGGCACCTTTTTTCACGCAACGGTCACGCATCCGCGCACGGGCGAGCCTCTCGACGACGCGGTGATTCTGGTTTACCGTGCGCCCAACAGTTACACGGGCGAGGACACCGTGGAAATCCAGGGACATGGGGGCAGCGTACCTTCGCGGAGATTAGTGGAGGCGGCGCTTGCGGCCGGTGCGCGGATGGCGGAGCCGGGCGAATTCACCCAGCGTGCGTTTTTAAACGGCAGGTTGGATCTCACGCAGGCCGAAGCGGTCTGTGATTTCATTCAGTCAAAAACGGATCGTGCTGCGCATGTCGCACGGGCCCAGCTCGACGGCGCGTTGGGTCGGCAGGTTGGGACGTACTACGAGCGTGTCACAGCCTTGTGTGCCGAAGTTGAACATCTGTTGGATTTTGATGAGGGCGAGTTGCCCGATACGTTCCTGACGCGGACGGGGGAGCGCGTGTCGGTGTTGGTTGGAGAATTGGAGCGGCTGGCTGCCACCTGGAACGCGGGGCATTTGTTACGGGATGGCGCGTTAGTGGTGATAAGCGGCCGGCCCAATGCCGGCAAATCTTCGTTGTTGAACGTGCTGTTGGGCAGGGATCGTGCGATTGTTCATGCGCTACCGGGAACGACGCGTGACGTGATTGAAGAGGGCTATACGCTGAAGGGTGTGCCGTTACGTCTGGTGGACACGGCGGGTCTGCGCGAGACCGGCGATGCGATTGAGCAGGAGGGCATTGCGCGGGCGCGGGAGTTGATTCGCCAGGCGGATCTTAATCTTCATCTGGTGGATCAATCCGCGCCATGGGAGGAGAGGATCACGGTGGAAGTGGGTGCCTTGCTGACGCAGCGGGTCATCGTGGGCGTGACTAAATGTGATCTTCCATCGGGGGGGGAACTGAGACTGCCAGCGGGGGTGACGCAGGTTCGGCTTTCGATAAAGACCGGTGAAGGGCTGGAGACGTTAAAGACGGTGATGGCGCAGATGTTAGGTTTGGATGTGGAGGCTCACGGGCAGCCGGTGGTGTCGTTGCGGCATGTGTCCGAACTGCGGCAGGCGGTGGCACAGGGGAAGTCGGCCGGTGCTGCGTTGGAAGCCGGTTCGGAAAAATTGGTGATCGCGGCGGGGCAGTTGCGTGCGGTGGCCGAGGCGTTAGGCCGGATTGTAGGCCGTGTCTACTCGGACGATTTGCTGGACCGCATCTTTAGCCGCTTCTGTGTAGGCAAATGAGAGGGGTTGTCTTTGCCGTCGGATCTCCGGCAGTAAGCGAGGGTATGCATTCTTGGAAAAGGCGGATGTACGGATGAGGGACCTCCGCCTTTTTTCGCCCAAAATGTTCAAAAATCCCAAGAAAAAGCGGCTATTTTATTTTCTATAACCCCCTGTTAATAACACGTCAATAAGTGTTTATTTTTTTTCCTTGCCTGCCCAAAAAATCCACAGTGCTTTAAACATTAAGTCCTTACAGAGCAACATGTTAAGTGTTTATAAAGAGGCAAAATAATCGATGCTTAATTATCGATTATAAAAAATCAGCCCTGTCGATAGATTTTAAAAAGGGGAGGTTGCATGACCGGGGATGATCAAGAAACAGGTCGCTGTTATTTCCAAGCATTCCAGTCTGTATAACGCGGACGTTGATGATATAATGATACACGATGAATGACTCCCCAGCACATTTTTGTGATCGCCCCCGTTGGGATGTTGTTGTGGTTGGCGGTGGCCATGCCGGCGTCGAAGCAGCACGGGTTGCCGGGCGCATGGGATGTGCCACCTTATTGGTGACCGGGCAGGCCGACGCGCTGGCTCGAATGCCCTGTAACCCGTCGATCGGCGGACTCGCCAAATCGCAACTGGTTTTTGAGTTGGATGCGTTGGGTGGCGAAATGGGATTTAACGCGGACCTCTGTGGTATCCAGTTCAAGACGCTCAACATCAGCCGCGGGCCGGCTGTGCGCGCCACGCGGGTCCAGTGCGATAAGAACCAGTACTCCTTGCGGATGAAACAGGTGGTTCGACAGACCGAACAGCTGACGGTACTAGAGGACGAGGTAGTCGGCATTGAACGGGATGCAGGGAGGGTGGCAGGCGTGACAACAGCCGCCCACGGTTCGATCAAGGCCCAAACAGTTATTTTGACCACAGGCACCGCGCTCAAAGGACGCATCCATATCGGAAAGATAGCGGTTCCAGGTGGCGGCGATGGGCGACCGGCCGCAGATGCGCTCTCGGCATCGCTGCAGCAGGCTGGTTTTGAGTTGATCCGACTTAAAACGGGGACGCCGCCGCGTCTGTTGGCCGCCAGCATCGATTGTCGGCGGCTCCAAATCCAGCGCGGAGACAACCCCCCGCCGTTCTTTGCCATGAAGACACGCATGTTCCACGTGGAACAACTGGGAGTTGTGGCCGAAGCAAACAACCGCACAGAGGCACTGGCTATGCAGGATTCCAGAGCATGCGACCTGCCGCGCAGGGCCCAAGGCGGGTTGACGCAGCTGACCAAGCAGGGCAAGGGCATGGCTGAGCGGGAGCAGGAATGTTCCACGTGGAACATTCCTGGATGTTGGGGCAGCCCTGGCCATGATCCGCTTCCGTGCTGGCTGACCCATACGACCGAGCGAACTCATCAGATTGTCCGCGATAATTTGGCTAACAGCGCTTTATATGGCGGCGCGATTACGGGCACGGGAGTGCGTTATTGCCCGTCGATTGAGGATAAGGTGGTTAAGTTTACCGAAGCCGAGCGGCATCCTGTTTTTTTGGAGCCAGAAGGACGCGACACCGACTGGATGTATCCGAATGGCCTCTCGAACAGTCTGCCACGCGATGTGCAGGTTGAACTTGTTCGTAGCGTTCCGGGCTTGGAGCATGCCGAGTTTGCCGCATATGCTTACGCCATCGAGTACGACAGCATTGACGCACGCGAATTAAGACACACCTTAGAAAGCAAACGGATTGACGGACTTTATTTTGCTGGGCAGGTGAACGGGACGACAGGCTACGAAGAGGCGGCGGCACAGGGGTTTATGGCGGGAGCGAACGCGGCGTTGCGTGTTTTGGGTCGCGAGCCGTTGACGCTGAGCCGGCAGGATGCCTATATAGGTGTCATGATCGACGATCTGGTGACCAAAGGCACGAAGGAACCGTATCGGATGTTTACCTCGCGTGCCGAACGTCGGTTGATTCTTCGTCAGGACAATGCGCGGTACCGTTTGTTGCCGCAGGCGGACAGGCTCGGTGTGGCAGACATCCGCTGTCGCGAACAGACCCGGGAGTTTGACATGTGCGTCTGGCGGGAGATGCAGCGGTTGACAGGTACGCGGGATGATGCGGGTGTCCCTTTGGTGACGTTGTTGGCGCGACCGGGGATGACGTATATGGCGTTGCCCCAGCCACGCACGGATTTGCCACACGAGGTGATGGAGCAGATTGAGATCCGAGTGAAATATGAAGGCTATATTTTGCAAGAAGAACGCTCGGCGACGCGGGCCAAGGCCGCTGAGTCGGTCCGCATTCCGGGCTGGGTGGATTACTGGCAGATTTCGTCACTCCGTTACGAGGCGCGTGAGAAGTTGGCTCAGGTCTGTCCGGAAAACTTAGGGCAGGCTGGGCGTGTGCCGGGAGTGAATCCAGCAGACATTGCTGTGTTATCCCTCATTATTAAACGTGGCCGGATGTAAAGGGTGCCCATGGGGTGTGGCGCATCTTTAAAAAATGTTATGCGACTCAATGCGCGTGTCAACCTCTATTGGACGACACGGAGGGGGAAAACAGGCTGATGTTTCCGTAAATTATGGAACCAAGATACGGTAAAAGCGGGGGGCGCCGACCGTTGGGAGCAAAAGGGAGTTCGTGATGGCGGTGGGGGGCAGGTTGGTATAGACCGGGGTCCAAGGACCTGCCGGAGTGTTAGCGCGTTCGACGTGTTGCGTGCGGAGAAGGCCGCCGATCCACGTTAACCGCCATCCGTTTGATACGGCCTGCAGGGCGGTGAGGGTGAGGAGGGAAAGGGGGTTGGTCGGCTGGGTGTCCGCACGCCATTCTTGCCAAGTCATCATGCCGTCACGGTCGGCATCGGTCTCGGCGGCTGTTTCGAAGGCTTGCGTCCAGCCATAGGCGGCCAGCCAATATTCGGGTACGCTGTGCGTCGGCGTCAGATTCGGCGCGAAGGTGGCGGTGACGGTCCGGGGCTCGATCATGGGGAGGATCAGACGCGTGTCGTCGAAGCCCGCTCCGGCAATGTCTCCTAGCCAGTCTAATAAGTGATAGTAGTCTGCAGGGTAAGCCGTTATGACTGCCGTTGATCCTTCCTGATACCAGGTGTTGGTAGGGGAGACGGTTCCGTTTGAGCCGGCGAGGGCGGTCAACTTATAGCTGAAGTGCCAGTTCCAGACGAGTGTTGCGGAGTTGGTCAGGGTGAAGGAGACCTGAGCGGTGGAACCGGTAGCAGGTGTGTGGCCGGTCAGCGACCACCCGCCGCAATCGAGGCGGATGTCGGCTGCCAGTTGAAGGGGAGCGACAACCGAGGCGGTGATCAGCGTTCCGTACGGAAGAGTGTAGGTGCCAGCGGAAGGCGTCGCCATGCTGTAGGGGGTCGAGATCGAAAGATTCCATGTGCGGTAAGCGAACCAAGCAATGATAGACAAATCTTCGGCCAGGTTCGTGAAAACAAGCGTTTTTGAAACGGTGGTGAAATCATAAATGCCTGGCTGAGGGACGCCGTTGCTGGTGATGCTGTAGAGATAAGCGCCGGTGTCGGCCTGAAGGTTCACGGTGGCGTGTGTGGCGTCGCGGTAGAAGAACGAGAGATCCGTGGTAGCCGTGCCAGGGCCCCTCGCCTCGACAGAGAGGATGCGGCCTCGCTGTACGATGAGCGGCATCAGTGGCGCGGAGGTGGGGTCATTGCTTGTGACGCGCAGGCAGGCGACAACCTCTTCGCCGTATGCGAGGGTTGCGGGGTCGATGCGGAACGTCGCAGACGCGGACCAGGTGTCGGGCAGGATGCCGCTACAAGCGCCTTGAGGAATCAGCCAGGTGGGCCCGGGTGTATCGTAGGAGAAAGGGGTAACGTTGGCGATGTACCAACCTTCGTCGACGGTATACGAATCTGAGCCGAATTCGAAACGGACGATGACATCCTGGCCGGAGAAAGCGGCCAGATCCAGCAAAACGGTTTGCCACCCTTCTCCTTGACCTGCAAAACAGGGTTGATTGGCGGGAAAAGGCGAGGCGGGGTTGTCGGTGATCTGGTAAGGGTAACCTCCGACCGGCTCGACCCGCGTGAAGGTCGCGCCACCGTTGGTTGAGACGTTCAGCACCGCACCGTCCCAAAAATGCGTGGCCGTGTCGGTTTCGGTCTTGATCCATTGGCGGAACAGCAGGCCTCCGTTGGCACCGACCCGGAAAGCGGGTGTGTCGAGCCAGCTGTGACAGTCGTTGGAGTAGAGCCGTTTGACCTGATCGCCGCAGTACCAGACGGCAGCACCGTTCCACGTTCGGTTGGTGTCGACATGCCAGAGGTCATACACGCCGTTATGCGACCAGGCGCTGTTGGTCGCCGCGAAGGGTGCTGTGACGGTTGCCACGCGTACGGTCCAGACCAGATCGGGACCGGCGAGGTTGGCGATGGTCAGGGAGGCGTTGGTTGCTGGCGTACTGAGTTTGAAGGTGGGGAAGCTTTGCGGGCTGACGCTCAGCCAAGGCGTATCGTAATCGCCGATCACGCTGTAAATCGGCGTGGTCGTACAAAAGGCAGGATCGTAGTAACCCACCATATCATAGGCTCTTAGCAAGTAATCGACGCGTTTCACGCCATGCGAGGGGGGCGCTAAGACGGCTTCGTAGGTGGTGTTGCTTACCCAGGTCATGGCGTTGGTTTGCCAAGCGCTGTCGTTGTGTTCGCGCCAGATCAGGAAGGCATGGTCAACGGTCAGGTTGTCGGTGATCTGCGCTTGAATGCGCCATGGGCAACGCGCGGTCTGGAAGGGCGAGAGAGGCGTCCACGTGATGACCGGCGGCGTGGGGTGGCTGGCTGGGTTCCGCGGGTCGGTGTTGTCAAGGTATTCGCTGAGGTTGCTCCACCCATCACCATCCAGATCGGCACTGGCTACGGCTCCGTTGTCAGTGGTGCCCCAGTAACGCAGTTCCCACCCGTCGCCCAGCAGATTGAGGTTGGTGTCTTGCCAGAAGGGGAGGTAAGAACCTTGGGCCAGACGGGGCTTGGACATGAGGATGCCGCTGGCGGGGTTGAGCGAGGTGGAGGAGATGTCCGGCCAACGCACGCCGTCTACATCCCAGCCACACAATACGTAGGGGGTGGAGTTGGTGCCGACGAACACGAGTTCAGGCGCGGTGACGGTGGAGGCGTATGAATTGGCCGCATGCCAGACGATCTGCTCGCTCAAGAGCGCGCCGGTGTCCATTTGGCGATAACGGTTTGTGAGGGCGAACTCGGCCTGCCACTGCCAGGTGAGCGAACTCGGCTGGCGGAGCGTGAAGGTGAAGGCGTTGGTGGCGCCGGACGGCGCCACATCGCCCGTACCGGTCCAGCCTGAGCAGGTGCGGCGCATGCCATTGGAGATGGCCACCGCCGCCGGTGCGCCGGCATCGAGTGAAACGCCCGCGATCACGGAGTTGGTTCCGTAGGGTGGGGTGACGATACCGAAGCGGGCGGGCGCCCCGGCAACCGTCAGCTCAACCAGCACATCGATGTAGAACGAGAAGGTGGCCGCAGGCGCGGTTTGTGGCAGGCGGATACTGTACGTGCCGGTGTCGGCCTGAAGATAGTAGTGGACATACGTCGCAGGGGGCTGGGCGGGGATGTCGGCCTGATAAAGCGCGTTGCTAACCCACAGGGCGGTGGCGGCCTGCCAGGTGCCTGTCGCGGCGGAGGCGGTGCCCGTGGTCCAGAAGAGACGCGCCTCACCATGGGTTAATGCGGTGAGGTTCTGAATATAGAAAGCGACGGTGAAAGGGGTGACGCGGACAACTTGGGCGGGCAGCGGCGTATGGACGATAAGCGGAGGCGCATCAATGGCCCCGCGCACATAGAGGGCGGCGGCCCCACCGGTATAGGGGACAGCCTCGCCGATGACACGAACCTGATAGATCCCCACTGGGGCGTTTGCGACACGCAAGGTTTCGACCGTGTTCAGGGTGTCGCGGGCGGCACCGCCATTGGGGTAGAGCAGGGAACCGTCAGGGGCGGCCACTTGCAGGTCGAGGTCATTCACGCGCGTGACGCCCGCTCCGGCGGTGGCGGGGAAGTCGATCCAGGCGAGGGCGATGTCAAGCGGGGTGTTGCTGACGGTGACGGTGACGGCAAAGGTGTTGGTTGTGCCAGCGGAGGGGGAGAGGCGGTCGAACAGGCGCACCATGCGGCCAGCAGGGTGGACGGTGGCTTCGATATCCGGTTGGCCCCAGCCCTCCACATGATTGGGGGAAAAGGCTGGGATTTCGCGGGTGGCATTGGTGCCGTACTGGCCCGGGGTGAGCGAACGCGCGCCGCCGATGAGCATCGCCTTGACCAGTGCGGCGGAGGGGTTGGTGACGCCGCCGCGTTCGACCGCGTACTGGCGCACGAGGGCTGCGGTGCCGGCGGTTATGGGCGTGGACATGCTCGTGCCGCCGTTGAAGCAGTAGCGGGAGTTTGAGGAAAGGTTTCCCCAGCCGCTGCCGCCGACCGAGGACTTACACGAGATCACATCCGTGCCGGGGGCTACGAGGTCGGGTTTAACACGTCCGTCCTGTGTCGGCCCGCGGCTGGAAAAGGCGGCCATCCCCTGGCGGTAGGGCGACGTTGTGGCGCTGTACGAGATGTAATCAGTGAGGATCGGCACGAGGGGGAACGACTTCCGGTAATAGGGAGGGCCGTCAGTAAAAACAGTGTATTTTAACGAGGAATAGCCACCGCTGCCTGCAGGGCGGTCGTTTTCGGTCGCGCCGATGGCTAGCACGTTCTTGGCGGAGGCGGGAGAACCTACGGCCCCCAGGTCAACGATGCCGTCTGAGTTGCTGTCGCGGCCGGCGTTGCCGGAAGCGTAAACGGCGAGGTGGTCAGGGTTGTCCCAGGCAAATTCGTCAACGGAGATGCAGTCGCTGTCATAGTAGCCCGCCGTGTCGGAGCCCCAACTGTCGGAGTGGATGCGGGCTCCATAGCCGTAGCTTTCCGCGAAAAGCGTATAGATATCCGTGATGCCTGAGAAGTAACCATACTCGTCCACCACGGATTGGTGGACGAGTTGCGCTTCGTAGGCCATGCCGCGGTAGAGGTTGGTGCTGGCTGCGCCGTTGCCGCAGAGCGAACCGGCAGTATGGGTGCCGTGGCCATCCGTATCCGAGGCGTCGCCGGGGCGCCCGCGGGCGATGATGGCCAGGACATGGCCTTGAAAGTCGGGATGCAGGGTGGCCAGCTGACCGGTATCGAGGCCCGTATCGGCGTGGCCAATGATCTGCCCTTTGCCAGTCAGGCCCCACGTCTGCCAGACGTTCGTGGTGTTGAGGTGTGTGCCGATGGCCGCCTTGTTATTGCGGGTTGTGATGTTTACGCGTTCCTCGATCCATTGAACTTCACCGCGCGTGGTCAGGGTGCGGATCGCACTGAGCGGGAGGGTGGCGTGAACGATGCCCCAGCGCGCGCCGGCCGAGACATTCTCCACGTCGCCGCCTACGCCACGGACGGCAGAGGCGACGGACTCGACATCCTCAGGTGCGAGCGTCTGAAGGGTTGTGCGGATAAGTGATGCGGGCGCTTGCGAGGCGATGAGCCAGGCGAGGAAAGGCTGGAGTTTGTCGGACGGCAGGAACTCCTCGGCGGCTTGGATGGATGCGACGGTCTGCAGCTTTCCCAGTACGGCGGGGGTCAGTTCGGCCAACAGCGCGTTGTTCGGGAAGTAACCGCGGACCGTCGCTCCAAGGGATTTAAGGGACTGGCGCGAAGCGTCGTTGACCGGGGTGTTGAACAGCACGAGAAAGGGTGTGGTCTGGCGCGGGGTGGGCGACTGGTTACCGGAGGGGGTTTGCGGGAAGGACCGCGCCTCAGGGCTGACGAGCAGGCGGTTCGAGAGGAGGGTTTGGCGTCCGGGCGGCAGGTCGGTGCGTTCGGCGAAACGCGGGGGAGAGAAGGCGCTACGGAGCGGGGCCAGCGTTTTTTCGGTCAACAAGGCCGGCGGCGGCGGGTTTTTCCGCGCGGCGGCGGCGGTCGCAACCGTGGAGGTGATGTTTCCCACGGAGGGCAGGTTCGTCAAGGTCGGCTTCGGCAGGGTTTGCACGCTGGCCAGCAGACGCGTGTTCACCTCGCGGCGTGCGGTGGCTGCTGCTGCTCGACTTTTATGGGCGTGGAGGGCTAGCCAGACACCTAGGCCCAGCAGGGTGAGGCCTGCGCAGGCGAACAGAACGGGTTTTGTTTTCATCGTGCGGCACAATCGCTTGAGGAGGAGGGCGCGTCTTCGGCGTCTTCGCCAAGAAATGGATAAAGTTACTGGATTTTAGAGAGGCAGGCAAGGCGTATTCGCGGGAAGCCGCGGGAAGCCGCGTGGCCTCACAATTCATGACACCGAAAAGTTTTCGGTCTTGAGTGCATGACTTTCAGGCCCGCGCGCAAACGAGCATTTTGTTTTCGTGCTTTTCAAGACAAGCGGATATACTGGAAAGCACATTCATTCAGGAGGGTCTTATGGGCGCTATGGAGGCGGGGTTACTGGTGATGATGGGGCTCGCGGGAATCGGCCTCTTTTTTGTGATTCCTGTGATTCTCTTGGTGCGTCTTTCGGCTGTGCTGCGTGAGCTGGAGGCGTTGAATCTGCGTTTCCGGTCTTTTGAGGAGGCGCAGAAAAGAGCGTGCGCAGCACGGCCTGTCGAAGAGATGAAAAAAGCGCCGCTTCCGTCTGTCGCCGTTTCTGCGCCGCTTGCGGTGCATGCGGCACCTGCGGGTACCCCGCCGCCCGTTGTCGCGGTGCCGATGCTGCCGGGACAGACGGGGACGCCTGTCCTGCGGGCAACGGGGACGCCGCAGAAGGAGCCGACGCCTGCGGAGCGGAGGATGAGCCAGGCATGGAACTGGCTGGTGATCGGCGAGGAGTACCGGCAGCCCGGCGTGTCGTGGGAGTATGCGGTCGCGACGAACTGGCTGCTTCGCATCGGCATTCTGGCGGTGCTGGCGGGCATCGCGTTTTTCCTCAAATATTCGATTGAGAAAGGCCTCATGGGGCCGCTCGGGCGCGTGGCCTTGAGTTTGGCCGTGGGCGTCGGCATGATCTGCGTCGGCGTGCGGCTGCTTTTTAAAAAGTATCATCTGCTCGGGCAGGGCTTGGTGGGCACGGGCTTTGTCACGCTCTATTTCGCGTTTTACGCAGCTTCGGGGATGTATCACCTGATGACGCAGGGCGCGGCGTTCGCCCTGATGGCCGTTGTGACTGTGGCGGCGGGCGTGCTGGCGGTGAGATATCAATCGGTGATGGTGGCGGTTCTGGGCCTGGTCGGCGGATACGCGACGCCTGTCATGATCGGTGACAGCGGCACGGGCGCGCTGTTCTTCTATGCGTACGTGCTGCTGCTGGGCTGCGGCGTGCTGGGGGTTTCGCTGGTGCGACGCTGGCCGGTGCTGAATGTGCTGGGCATGCTCGCCTCCTATGCGCTCGCTTTCCTCTACTGCGAACGCCACCACGGGCAGTCCCAGCTGATGCACGACCTCCTGTTCCTTTCGGCGGTTCACCTGCTGTACCTGCTTTCCGTGATCCTGATCAACATCCGCACGCGCCTGGCGACGACAGGGGTCGAGTGGGCGGCGGTCTTTCTCAACGCGGGGCTTTACTGGGTCTGGGTGTTTATCCTGTTCAAGCCGGTTTTCGGCAAGGAGGTGCCCGGGCTGATTGCGCTCGGCGTGGCCGCGATGTATGTGGCGCTGGTGTATGCGTGCCTGCAGCGCAAGCTGGCGGACAAGGGGTTGCTCTGCCTCTTCATCGGACTGGCGGCGGTTTTCTTGGCGATGAGCCCGGTGCTGATGCTTTCAGGCGAGTGGCTGACGCTGGCCTGGTGCCTTCAGGCGCTGGCGATGCTGTGGCTCGCCCATCAAACCGGCAACGACATCTTGGGCAAGCTGGCGGTCGCGCTCTTTGCGCTGGCGTGCGTGCGCGGCATGAGCTGGGACTTGAACCGGCTGTATGACACCTTGCGGCCGGCGTCACTAAGCGGCCTGGCGTTCTGGAAGGCCGCCGGCCTCCGCGCGCTCACCTATGGCGTGTTGCCCGCGACGCTGCTTGCGGCGTGGCGCCTCAAACGGCCGGGCGGGAAGGCCGCCAAAGTGCTGGGGCTGGTGCTGGTGCAGGTCTGGCTGTATGCGAGCTTGGAGGCGGATGTGATCGCCCGCGTTTACGCGCCGGCGTTCCAGCACAGCGCGGTGACCGTGGTCTGGACGCTCTTCGCCTTTGCGCTGCTCTTCGCGGGCATCCGCGTGCGCGGCAAG
Source organism: uncultured Lentisphaeraceae bacterium (assembly GCA_964643945.1). Taxonomy (GTDB): domain Bacteria; phylum Verrucomicrobiota; class Kiritimatiellia; order RFP12; family UBA1067; genus JAHFSX01. The sequence continues at coordinate 13,001 of CAZXVN010000035.1, forward strand.
TGGCTGCGCTGGTGCGGGCTGGGGCTCTTCGCCGTGGCGGTAGGCAAGCTGCTGGTCATCGACCTCGCCGGACTCGACACGCTCTACCGCATCGTCGCCTTCATCTCGGTCGGGGTGCTGCTGGTGCTGGGCTCGTTCGTTTACCTGAAGTATAAGACGCTCTTTGAGCCGGAGGCCGGAGCGCAGGGGAAAGAGAGCGGAGGGCGGCAGCATGAGACCGAATAGGATAAGCGCGATGCTGGCGTTGGTTGCGGGCGTGGCGTGTGCGGGGGAGTGGCGCGTCACGCGTGAAATCGCCGGCAAGGCCGAGACGGCGGCGGTCGTGGCGGTGAAGGCGGATGAGCATGTGTTCGCCAACAGCTTGCCGGACTTGGCCGACGTGCGGGTGCTGGACGCGCAGAGCGGGGAGGTGCCGCGGGTCGTCGAGGCTGAGCGCGGCTATGCGTT
>CAZXVN010000036.1:0-11112 GCA_964643945.1 uncultured Lentisphaeraceae bacterium
AAGGAATACGCCGACAAGTTCGGCTGCAAATACTTCGAAGGGCAGCGCCCGTGGTCCGTCAAGTGCGATTGTGCGTTCCCGTCTGCCACGCAGAACGAGATCAGCAAAGAAGATGCCGCCACGCTCATTAAGAACGGCTGCACGCTGGTCGCCGAAGGCGCCAACATGCCGAGCACGCCGGAAGCCATCGAACAGTTCCTGGCCGCGAAGGTCATGTACGCGCCGGGCAAGGCCGCCAACGCCGGCGGTGTGGCGACCTCGGGTCTGGAGATGAGCCAGAACTCGTTGCGCTACTCGTGGACACGCAAGGAAGTCGAAGATCGTTTACACCTGATTATGATCGACATCCACCAGCAGTGCTGGAGCCGCGCCGAAGAGTTCGGCCACAAGGGCAACTATGTGATGGGCGCGAACATCAGCGGCTTCCTGAAGGTCGCCACCGCGATGTTGGAACAAGGCCTCGTGTAACCGCTGGCCTGCGCTTCTTTAAAAAGCCTCTGGGACAACCCGGAGGCTTTTTTTATTGCCCGAACCGCCACACACAGGCGCCGTCCCGCAGCCTGCCGTCCGCATCAAGCGGAACGCCCTCGGCGAGCAGCAGCGCGATCTTGCGGGCGACCTCTTTGCCCGTGCGGCACCCGCAGAAACCGCCGATCGTATAATCCGCCGCCACCACGCGGTGGCACGGCACGGCCGGCGCGAAGGGGTTCGCCCGCAACGCGCCGCCCACGGCCTGCGCGGATTCGCATCCGATGCGCCGCGCCAGCAGCCCGTACGTGGTGACGTGCCCGCGCGGCACCTCCAACAGGGCGCCGTACACCTTGCGCCGGAACGGCGTCACCTGCGGATGGACTTCGAACAGAGCCGCGCTGCCGTTCCCCGCAGCGTCCGGATGATGAAAAACCAGCCTGCCGCCTAACGCTGTCGTTTCCTTCGTTTCCACACATCCTCCTTGCCGTTTAGCGGACCGTTAATACAGAACGAGGCCGAACGGAACGAATACAGCGAAGTCGTCACGGTTGGACGTGGCAAGCCGACAGCCAGCCTCGATCGCGCAGGCCGCGATCATGGCATCCACACGGAGTCGCCGCGCCCGGCCAGCCGCATTGAACAGACGTGCGGCGGTCGCTGCCTGCGCCTCCTCGAAAGCGATCACACCGCCCGCGAGAAAGCCGCACACCAGGCGGATCTCCGCCGACGTCACGGGACCGCAAAGAAACTCGTACCACGCCACCGACGGCGCGAAAAGCCGCTCGCCTTTCCGCAGCCACGTCGCGACCGCCTTGGCCTCAGACGAGCCTGAAATCAGCGAGCAGACCAGATAGTTGGTGTCCAGACAGATCATGACGGCCGCCAGTGCTCCCGGTCTTCGCGCACCTCACGCAGGTACGCCTCCGCCTTCCCGCAGTCAAGCCCGCCCTGAGCGTGATAGGCCTTGAGCGCCGCAAGCGGGTCTGCGGCGTCCGGCGGACGCTCCGACTCAGCCAGCGACAGGGCGCGTCTGACCACCTCGGCCTGCGAGACCTGCCAGCGGGTCGCAAGATTCTTCAGCCGCCGCATCGTGGCGCCGTCGAAAGCGAAGGTCGTTCGATAGGACATCGTTTGCATACCATCAGTATGTACCATAACGGCCGCAGCCGTCAAGGGGTGCCTTGCAGCCCTCCTGAAAATCCAGAGACAGCGGCACGCGGATACAACACGGCTGACCTGTTGCCGGATGGCGGAAGCGGATCTCGTAGGCGTGCAGGAAATGGCGTGTGCAATTTTCGACAGGCTTGGCCCCGTAGAGCGTGTCGTTGACGACCGGAAATCCGCCCAAGGCAAGCTGGCAGCGGATCTGGTGCGTCACGCCCGTGCGGATGGCCACCTCCAGCAGCGTGTCGCGGCCGGCCAGCTCCAGCGGCCTGTAGGAGGTCTCGGCACGCATGCGCCGGTCTGGAGTAGCCAACGATTGCGCGTCCACCATCTTGCCGCGGAACGCGGGGTGGTGCGCGAGATCGTGCGTGAGACGGCCCGCCACCGCCACATGGCCCTCCACCAGCGCGAGGTAGATCTTCGCGACCTCCTGCGCCTCGAACTGCGCGCGCAGGTCGTCGAACGCCGCCTGCGTGCGGGCCGCGAGCACGAGGCCCGAGGTGCCCGTATCGATTCGATGCAACGCGCCGGCCATCAGCGGCTGATCGCCCAGCTCAGCAAGTTCGGGATAGCGCGCCACCAGCCCGTTCATCAGCGTGCCGGTCTCTTCGCTGGTCAGCGGGTGGACCGGCTGGCCTGCGGGCTTGTTGGCAGCGATCAGATGGCCATCCTCGAACACGATCCGCACGGGCACCGACGCGTCGGAACGCACACGGTTGTCACGCGCCTCTTTCAAGCTCTCGACCGTGACGCCGTCGCCAAGGCGCAACTTGTGTCCCTTCAGACACGGCCGGCCGTTTACCAACACCTGCCCCGTCTCGGCCGCCTCGCGGCAGAAAGCACGACTGGCAGAAGGGAAACGGCCCTGCAACACGCTGTCAAACCGCTGTCCCGCCTCTTCGGCCGTCACCGTGAACCCTGTGTCGCGAATCATCCGTTTTTACCGTGCCGCGGCGGGTGGCGGTGCGAGTTGCTGTAAGCGCTGCGTCGCGTACTGGCCCTGTGACGAACCCGCGCCCCCGCGTTGCAGGTAGCGCTGATAAGCCTGCGCCGCCTGTTGTTTCTGGCCTTGTCCCTCATAGGCCAGCCCTTTGTAGAACGAGGTGCGGGCATCGCCCGGGACCTGCCTCTCAAGCGTGTTCAGATGCGACAGGGCCGTGCCGAAGTCTTTGCGCTGTAGCGCACACTGCGCCAGCAGGCCTTGCGCGAGCGCACCCGCTGGACAAACACCCGCTGCGGCCTGTGCAGCCTGTTGCGCGCCCGCAAGATTGCCGCCTTTTTGATTGGCCTGCGCCACCAGCATCAAGCCCACATAGTCATTCGGTGCCAAGCGCAAGCCCTGTTCGGCTGAGCGCTTGGCTGCCGCATATTGTTTCTGCACGAGCTGGGTCTCCGCCGTCGCGAACTGCTTGAGAGCCGGTTTGCTCTTGCGGATATCCGCTGTGGCCGCCAGAAACGCCGCCTGCCCGGTGACCCCCGCGTTGCGTCCCGCATACTCGGTTCGAATGCGGGTCTCGGCCATCTGCAGCCGCTCCGTGCTCATGGGGTGCGTGGCGAACATCTGCTCCAACGCCGAAGGGTTGGCGCCGCTGATGCGCACCAGCAGTTTCATCAAGGCCGCCATGCCCTGCGGGTCATAGCCCGTGCGCACCATATACATCATGCCGCCCTGGTCCGCCTGGCGCTCCTGCTCGCGGCTGTAGCTGGCCAACACCACCGAGCTGCCCAGCCGCCCGGCCGTGTTCACGATGTCCGCCCACGAGTTGCCGCTGCTCGCCAGATACCCGCTCGCGCCCGACACCAGCGCGTCATACACCGTGCTCTTGCTCATGGCCGAGGCGGTGTGCCCGCAGTTCACATGGGCGATCTCATGACCCAGCACAGCGGCCAGCTGCGACTCGTCCTCTAATTCCGCCAGCATGCCACGCGTGACCGCGATGGTGCCGTCCGGAAACGCGTAGGCGTTGACGTACACGGCGTTAACCACCTGAAAGCTGAAGGGCATGTCGGGGTAGACCACGTCGGCCGGACGCAACGTGGCGGCCAGACGGCGCCCGACCTGCGTAACATAGGCGTTAACCTGCGCGTCGTTGACGACACCGTAATCCGAGGCGAACTGCGACGGCGCGGCCTGCCTGGCGAGCGTGAGCAGCTCGCCTTTTCCCACCATGCTGAACTGCTGCTTCCCCGTGATGGGGTTGGTGACGCAGCCCGTCACCAGCGCCAGCAGAAACACTGCCGCCACACGGGTTAACCCCTGAACCGCAAAGGCTGAACGCGGTCTCATCGCTTTTTCTCCTGCCCGGGCATTACGGGCATCTCCGCCATTTCGCCGAACCGATCGCCCTGCCGCATCGCATGCCCGTTTAAAAAAGCTCTCCCGTCCATACGGCGGCTGCCGTCAGGCTGCACGGCCATCAGGCATAAGGGGTAGTCGCCGGTCGTAACCACGGGGCCGATCGATAAGAGCGCACAGACCGATCCCGGCGCCCACCCCTCCAGACTCTCCGCCCCCTCTTTTAAAATCTCAGCCTGTAACACCTTGAGCCTCCCAGAGACACTCGGCTTAACCAGGCGTAGCGGCAGAAAGGTGAACGCGCCTGGCCAAGGGTCATACGCGCGGATGCGTCGCTCAATCACGGCGGCAGGCAACGACCAGTCGATCAACCCGTCATGCTTCTGCATCTTCGGAGCATACGTGGCCTGCGAATGCTCCTGTGGCTCACGCGCGAGCCCGCCTGCAATCATCAGCTTCAAGGCCTTGACCAGCGTGACCGCGCCCAAAATCGCCAGCCGCTCCATCAGCGTCCCGGCCGTATCGTCGGAACAGATCGGTTCGATGGCCTTCAGCAGCACATCACCAGTATCAACCCCTTCCGACATCACCATGATCGTCACGCCCGCCACCTCTTCTCCCGCCGCGATCGCAGCCTGCACAGGTGCCGCGCCACGGTATTTAGGCAACAAAGAGAAGTGGCTGTTCACACAGCCGTGCAGCGGGATCGCAAGCAAACTCCGGCCGAGAAACTGACCGAACGCCACCACCACGATCACGTCGGGCTTCAGCTGGGCAAGTTGCGCAAGCACCTCGGGCGCATTGACCTTCTCCGGGGAAATGACGGGCTGTAACCCCCGCAGTGTGGCATAGGCCTTGCAGGGACAGGGAGTAAAGTGCTGCCGTCGGCCCGAGGGACGGTCCGGCTGAGTCACCACGCCAACGACTTTCAGCAGCGGCGACTTTAAGATCGCCCTCAGCGCGGTGGCCGAGGCTTCTGACGAACCCATAAAAACAATGCGCATTCCCGGCTTCCTGTTGCGTGCGAAACGGTCGGTATTTTATCACATCGGCCGTCGGAGGATAACTTTTTTTTGCAGGAAAGAGGTCGGTTTTGTTGGTCGTATTATCAGTTGCCGCAGCGCCTCAGCTGAAGACGCGCGCACCTCGTCGAACAGGTTACGCCCGTGCGTGTCGATGCCGACCATCGCCTCAAACGCCTCGACCTCCCACTGCCACAGCGCCTCGGTCGCGCCAAACGTATCGAGGAACCTCACGCCCTCCACGCGCTTGATTCGTTGCGCGAGCAGCGCCGCAGCACCGCCCACGGCTTGTAGATACACACAGCCGCAACGCACACAGGCCGCCTGCGTGGCTGCGCCCATACCCCCTTTTCCGATAACCAGCCGCACCCCGTGCCGCGCAATGATCTCCGCCATGTACGGCTCCTCGCGCACCGAGGTGGTCGGCCCCGCCGCCACCACGCGCCAGCCCTCGCCCTGCGGCACCACCACCGGGCCGCAATGGTAGAGTGCGCCGTCACGCAAGGAGACCGGACACGTTCCGCCTTCGGCCAGATGCTTGTGTAACCGATCACGCCCCGTAAAGAGGCGTCCAAACACCTGGACGATTTCGCCGGCACGTAATGCACGCACAGCCTCCTCAGAAAAAGGATATCGGAGTTGTTTCATCTTTACCCCAGCCACACGATGACTCCGTCTGCCACCCGCACGCCACGACGGCGGCAGGCCCAACACAGGTAGGCGGCTGTCACAAAATACGAAGCGGGCAATCGCGGTCGCGCGGCGATCTTCACGCCGAGCAGCGTGGTCTTGCCGCCCATACCCATCGGACCGATGCCCAACCGGTTCGCCTCAGCCAACACACGCCGTTCCAGCGCGGCCAACTCGGGCACCGGCGACGCCTCGCCCAACGGACGCAGCAATTGCCGCTGCGCCACCAGAAAACCCTCGGCGCGGTCCGATCCGATACAGACACCCAGCACACCCGGCGCGCAACCAAAGCCTTGCGCTCGCCACACCGTCTGCAACAGACACTTGCGCACGCCTTCCAGGTCGCGCTCAGCGTCCAGCGTCTCGTCGGGCAGGCTGAACTGGGTGCTCTGGTTCTCGCAGCCGCCGCCTTTCTGCAGCAGCCACACCTCGACCGCCCCCCCCTCTGCCTGCTCGAAGTGACAGGCCGGCCAACCCTCCGCGATGTTTGTATCAAGGGACTTCCCTGAAAGCGTCTCGATGGTGTTGCGGCGCAACCACCCCCGTGCGGTCGCGGCCACAACCGCCTCACGCGCACACTGCTCGAACACCTGCGTGTCCGCGCCGCGCGGCACCCGCCAGAAAAAGGTGAGCGTGCCGGTATCCTGACACATCGGCAAGACCTGCTGCCGGGCGAGGTCCGTGTTCGCCACCAGCACCTGCAAAAACACGGCCGCCTGAGAGTGCGCCGGCTCAACGTCTGCCGCCGACCGCAGTGCGGCCTCCACATCCGGCGGCAAGTCGCTGGTGGTCCGGCGGATCAGCTCGGTTAATGTGTCAGTCCAGTTCATCATTTCCCTGCAAGGACAGAAGGGGGATCGCCCCCCCACTTTCTCATTCCTCATTGCTCCACATGTACCCACGGGTTATCGTAACCCAGCGCCCGTAACAGCGGCGGCAAGGTGGCGTCCGACACGCACAGTGAACCCAAGCCGCTCCCCATCGCGATGTCGGGTTTGACCGTCCCGTGATAGTCCGATCCGCCGGTCGTTAACAACTCCAGTTTCTTCGCCAAACGCAGGAGGGTCACCGTCTGCTCCAGAGTGTACTTCGCATACAGGGCCTCGATACCCGCGAGCCCCAACATCTTCAGGCCATGCAGCCCCTCCTCCAGTTTGACCTCGTCTGTCTCCCAGGAAAACGGGTGGGCAATCACGGCGATCCCCCCCGCCTCGCGGATCATGCGGATGCCCTCCTCGGGGTCGAGACGATAGCGATCCACGTAAGCCGGTCGCCCCTTAGCCAGATAGCGGTCAAAGGCCTCGGGCACAGACGCAACCGCAGCGCGAACGATCATCGCCTGTGCGAAGTGTGTCCGTCCAATCACATCCCTTCCCGCGCACGCCTGTACCTCGGCCCATTCCAGTTCCAGCCCCAGCTCCTTCAGCTTCGCAAGAATCTGCTCGTTGCGCCAGGCACGCCCAGCTAACACGCGTTCTAAACTTTCCTGCACCAACGGGCATTCCGGGTTCACGCCGTAGCCGAGAAGATGCAATGCGCCAGAGCCGTCTTCGACCGCCGCGCTGATCTCCACACCCGCGATGCCGGTTATCCCTTGTGTGCGGCAGGCTCCCAGAAACGCCTCGACCCCGCCCATCGTGTCGTGGTCTGTCAGCGCCAGCGCCGTCAAGCCGGCCTGCCGACCGCGGCGCACCAGTTCTTCCGGCGTTTCGGAACCGTCGGAGTTCGTGGAATGAAGATGAAGGTCGATCATGACGCTCCATGAACCGCGTAGACTCTTCGCGCCTGTTCCTCAGCCGCGCCAGCGAAGAAGGCGGCGATAGCCGCATCGTATTGCGCGGTGTGGGCGAACGCCTTTTTCATGAGGCACAACCGCGTCGCCAACCCCAGCGTGCCATGCTGCGTGCCCAGTTCGCCGAGCAACGCCGCATAGTCGGCGGGATCGGTCACCGACGCCACGCGCAAGTAGTTCTTGGCCGACGCCCTCACCATGCAGGGACCGCCGATGTCGATGTGGGTGCGTGCCTCTTCGAGTGTCACGCCGGGCCGGGCCACGGCCTGTTCAAACGGATAGAGATTCACCACCACCATGTCAATCGTCACAGCCTGCGCACGCGCGAGATCCTGCTGATGCGCGTCGTTGTAGGTCTCGCTCAACAGACCCAGATAGATTCTGAAATCCAGCGTCTTCACCAATCCGCCCTGCATCTCCGGCTGCCCCGTGTAGGCGGAGACCGACACGAGATGCTTCTGTGCCAAGGCGGGCCCCAGAATCTGCTGCACCGCCGTGAAGGTGCCGCCCGTCGAGAAAATCCGCACCGCCGGACAGGCCTTGACAAGCCCCGGCACAAACGCACCGAGGCCGGTCTTGTCCGAAACGCTCATCAAGACGTGTTGCACCGCCACGCGGTCATCGATCTCGTTCACCACATTCAAAGTCATACGCACTCCTTTCTCAGCCCCTTGTTCGCCCTGCCGAATAGGATAAGCGCAAGCGGGGTGTTTTGCAACTGCCGACTAAGAATCCTTGCATATTCCCGGGCTTCGGCTTATTCTTTTTTTTTCAAAAGGACTCCCATGCTCTGTACGCTTCTAAAAGCCAAACTGCACCACCTGCGCGTAACGCAAGCCGACAAGGAATACGAAGGCAGCCTGACCATCGACGAGGATCTGATGGATGCCGTCGGCATTCTGAACTTCGAGAAGTTGCTCATCGCCAACCTCGACAACGGCAAACGGCTGGAAACCTATGCGATCAGGGGTCCGCGCGGCAGCGGCATCGCGTGCCTAAACGGTGCGGCCGCTTACAAAGGCACGCCCGGCGACCGCCTGATCGTCATGGTCTGGTGCCAACTCGACGACGCCGAGCGCCCACACCACCACCCCAAGATTGTGCGGCTCGACGAAAAGAACCGCATCGTCGCCGCTGCGGTGTGAGAAGCGGCCTGCCCCTGACGCCTGACACGTCCGACCTGTCCGGCCGCAGGAAAACGGGCTATGCCAGCAGGCGCAAGGCCGCATCGCCGCCCTCAGCCTGCGCCAGAACCATCTCGGCCGTAATGCGGATGTCCTTGAGTTTCGGATTGCCGGGCACCTCGTACATGATCTCCATCATGAGATCTTCCATGACGGCCCGTAAACCGCGCGCTCCTGCTTTGCGCTTCATCGCGAGCCGCCCCATCTCGCGCAACGCCGCCTCATCGAACGTCAGCTTCACACCCTCCATCATGAGCAGTTTCTGATACTGCCGCACCAGACAGTTTTTGGGCTCGGTCAAGATTCGGACCAGATCGTCCTCGGTCATGTCACTCATCGAGGTCAACACCGGCAGACGTCCCACGAACTCGGGAATCAGCCCGAAGCGGATCAGATCTTCCGGCTGCACCGCCAGAGGCATCGGCTTAGCCCCTTTCACACGCAGCTTGCGCGTGGCACTGTTCTGCTCCGAGTACCCGATCATCTGGCGGCCTTCGCGCTGATGCACGATCGTGTCCAGCCCAACAAACGCGCCCCCGCAGATGAAGAGGATGTTCCGCGTGTTGATGGCGATATACTCTTGCTGCGGATGCTTGCGCCCGCCCTGAGGCGGCACGCGCGAGACCGATCCTTCCAAAATCTTCAGCAGCGCCTGCTGCACGCCCTCCCCCGAAACGTCGCGGGTGATCGACACGTTCTCAGTCTTGCGCGCGATCTTGTCGATCTCGTCGATATAGACGATGCCGCGCTCGGCCTTGCTCACATCCATATCCGCAGCCTGAAGCAGGTAGAGCAGAATATTCTCCACATCCTCGCCGACATACCCGGCCTCGGTGAGCGTGGTCGCGTCCGCAATCGCGAACGGCACGTCGAGCATGCGTGCAAGCGTCCGTGCGAACAGGGTCTTTCCGCAACCCGTAGGGCCAATCATCAGGATATTGCTCTTCTCGATCTCCACATCCGCGAAGGCATTGTCCTTGCCGCCCGTCGGCTGGGTCAACCGCTTGTAGTGGTTGTGGACCGCAACAGCCAACATCTTTTTCGTGTAGTCGTGACCGATAAGGTACTGATCGAGGAACCGCTTGATCTCGACAGGCGGCGGCACCTTCAACACAGGCAAAGCGCCCGCGCCGGGCTTCTTTTTGCCGTGCGTGTTCTCGGACACGATGCGCGTACAGAGCTCCACGCAGTCGCTGCAGATGTTGGCCCCCGGGCCTGGAATAATCAAGGCGCCGGCAAGCTCGTCTCGCCCGCAGAACGAGCAGGCCGTGTTTTCAGGAAGCGAAGGAGGGCGGCGCGCCATATTCTATTTCTCCGGGAGGCGCTTGGTGAGCACCTCGTCTACCAATCCGTATGCCTTGGCCTCTTCAGCCGACATGAAGTAGTCACGCTCCGTGTCGTTCGACAACACTTCGACGGTCTTGCCGGTGTGGACGGACAGGAGCTCGTTCAGCCGGTCTTTGAGACGCAAAATCTCTTTTGCCGCGATGCTGATGTCCGAGGCCTTCCCTTCGGCGCCACCCCACGGCTGGTGGATCATGATGCGGGCGTTCGGCAACGAGAACCGCTTGCCCTTACACCCCGCCGCCAGCAACACCGCGCCCATACTCGCCGCCTGACCTACGCAGTAGGTGGCCACGTCGCACGTGATGAATTGCATGGTGTCGTAAATGGCGAGGCCGGCCGTGACCGACCCGCCCGGCGAATTGATATAAACCGAGATTTCCTTGTTCGCGTCCTGCGACTGCAAGAAGAGCAACTGGGCGATGATCAGATTGCTGACCTCGTCGTTGATCCCCGTGCCGATGAACACGATGCGGTCTTGCAGAAGACGCGAATAAATGTCGTACGAACGCTCGCCGCGTCCCGTCTGCTCAACCACGATCGGAACCAGCATCGATGCTTGGCTTGAGTGCATGTCTCTCCTCTTCAACCTTAAGGGGTGGGTCTCCAGGCGGCGCTTTAGCGCTTGGCTTCATCCAACAGGAATCCGATTGTTTTCTCATCACGGATCTGCGACCGCAGCGTATCCATCCGCTCGTTCTTTTCAAGCTGCGCACGGAACTGTTCGGGCTTCATGCGGAAACCGACCGACAGCGCCACGATCTTCTGGTCCACCTCCGCCTCCGTCACCGTGATCTTCTCTTGCTCGGCAATCCGCCCCAGCACATACCGGATCCGCAACTGCCGTTTGGCGCTCGCCGTGGCGTTCTCGATAATGGCCTCGCGGTTCTTCTCCAAATCCTCACGCGTCAGGCCACGGTAATGAGCCTCGTTCATCATGCGGTCCATGGTGCTGTTGATCTCATCAGCGACCTGCGACTCCGGCAACTCGAAATCGGTCTTCTTCAGCAGGAACTCGATGATCGTCTGCTCGCGGCGCTGCTTCTCCGCCTGCTGAGTCGACTCAGTCAGACTCGTGCGGGTCTGCTCGCGCAGCTGGTCCATGGACTCGACCTTCACCTGCGTGAGCAGAGATCGGAAGAGCACACG
>CAZXVN010000037.1:0-11697 GCA_964643945.1 uncultured Lentisphaeraceae bacterium
AAGAGCGTGCCGGCGGGGATATGCACGGAGAGCATTTCTTCGAGGCAGAGCGTCTGGGCGCAGAGCTGGACTTCGTCGGCGCGGTGTTCTTTGGGGTGTCCGCGTTTGTATTCGATCGGAAACGGCGCCCAGAGTCCCGAAACATTCAGCAGTGACGTGGCGATCACAAGACCTGTCGCGTCAGTGGCGGAGGGCTTCTGGTGAAACTCGACCCTGTCGGCAACGCCCGTCAGGCCGAGGCGGAGCGAGCGCAAACGAAGGGACGTGACCGTCCGCACGTCGCGGCGGCTTTCGGTCTTCGCCTGATCGACGGATTTGTGGAGCACGCGGCCTTCCGCGGTCAGGCGGTTTTCATCCCACTGGTTTTCGAGGTGGATGAGCGCGCACTGGCGGTTGCAGAAAAGATAGTGCTGCAGGGCGGAGATCATCACAAGGTCGGATTCGGCGTACATGGCGGGTTCCTCAGTGGCGAAATTTTTCCCGACGCTCGACGTTCGACGCTCGACGCGCGGGGAAACTCCCGAGCGTCGTTGGTCGAGTGTCGAGCGTCGCCCTTTCTGTCGAGATTCGCTTCACGCTTCGATCTCCGGAATCGCCTTGCAGGCCGGGTAGCCGCTGCACCCCCAGAATTTCTTGCCCGCGTTCGGGCCGGTCTTGGCCTGGCGGATGGCCATCGGCTTGCCGCAGGCCGGACAGTTCGGCGGCGGCGGCTCCGCCGCCTTTATAGCCTCGCGCTGTTCGACCCGTAGTTTCGCCATGCGCTCGCGGAAGCCGCCCTCCTCGGCGAACCCGGCGACTGTCTTCTCCATCTGCCGGAAGAGCAGACTCTCCGTCCGCTTGATGACGACGAGCAGCGCATTTGCGGCGGCAAACGGGTCGTCGTGTTCCAGCCACGGCGCAAACCGCTGCCGCATGGCGATCAGATAGCGGCTGAATTCATGCAGCACGTCTTCTGTCGCAACGAATTCGTCCAGCGGAAGCGTGTTGACCGTTTTCCACCGCTCGTCCGCGACCGACCAGACGGTCTGCCCGTTGTCGATCAGATACGCCTCGTAATCGCCGAGCAGTTCCTCCAAGCTTCCCTTCGCGACGTCCAGCAGCCGCAGTTCCGTCTCCTTGGACGTGCCCGCACGCGACGACGCCTCCACGATGTTCTGACGGGCGGACCGCGCGGCGCCGATCATCTGGCCGCTCGTCTTGCCCAGCGGGTCTTCTTTCCAGGGGTAGACACGTTTGCAAAAACGCGTCGTGGCGTGGTACACGAGACACGTGAAGCCGAACGACAGCATCTTGCGATAACCGCCGGAAGGCCCGATGGGGGACGTGGGCATGGAGGGACTCCTTTCTTGGCTGGGGGGGAGAGACGCTCAACGCTCGACACGCGACGCTCGGGGCTGATTCCCGAGCGTCGCTGGTCGAGTGCCGAGCATCGTTTCTCCGCCGTCACTTTTCGATGATTTCGATGCCGGGGGGCAGGTTCTCCTTGTCGATGGCGATGCACAGTTCGTCGAGTTGGCGGGCGAGCCATTTTTTCGCGGACTTGCCGCTTCCGGCGGAGCCGGGCAGGCAAGTCCCGATCAGCGAGCAGGACTCGCAGCGTTTGTTGTAAAGGGCAGGGGGAGTAACGCCTGCGGCAAACATCTGCTGGACGGCGAGGCAGGCCGCTTCGGTTGCCGCGCGCAGCGGGGCGTCGAAAAGAACGGCCGTCCTGTGTTGTTTCTCGCCCAAAAAGAGCGCCCCTTCAGGAATACGGGCGGAAAGCATTTCTTCGAGGCAGAGCGTCTGGGCGCAAAGCTGGACTTCGTAACAGCGAAGGTCTTTCGACGCGCCCCGTTTGTATTCGACCGGGAACGGCATCCAGAAGCCCTTGGTGTCCGGCAGGCTCACGCCCCCTTCAGATGGATCGCACCTGTGCATTTCGACCACATCGGACACGCCGGTGATGCCGAGGCGTAGCGACCGCAACCGGAGGCTGCGGAGAATCTTCAGGTCGCCGCGCGATTCCCTGAAGCCACTGTCGACTTTGTCGTGAAGGATGGTGCCTTCGGCGGTAAACACATTATCTCCCCATGCCTGCTCAAGTAATTTGAGGCCACATCGCCGTGGACAGTGCACATACTCACTGACTGAGGAAAGCGGCAGAAGTTGGTCTTCGGTGTACATCGCGATGTGTTCCTTACTTCCTCTGTCAGATGATTGCACACCCGGCTTTGTCAATATCAGAGCATCTCAGAACGCCTTCCATGTAACCAAGAAAGGAGGAGTAGGCGTATTTGCCTTTCAAGAGGAAAAGACCTGGGTAACGACGGGCTTCTTGAACCGCCATTTTATCACAGAGGTTTTTTCTAATTTGGACGCTCCCCCTCTGAATATCTCGCCATGAAACCTCTTCGAAGTTATTGATCCGCTCGATAAGGGGTTGATCAACAACCACGGGGACAGCATCGTTTTCAATCACCCGAAATTTCTTCTCAACGGTTTCAAACGAACAGGTGTCCTCCGCCTTTTGAAGGACTTGTAGACTTTCGCAGACACCTTGTTCCCGCAACTCTTTGGTCATGGCTTTTGTACAAAGATCAGGCGCGATTTCGATACCATCAGCAAAAAAACGCTGCAGAATATGTGCAGAAACCGTCCATGCTGGATTCTCCACGACATGCTCATCCGTTTTGAGAAGGTTGATCGTCCAGACATCGGAATCGTTGAATTCTGCACCGCGATTGACCCGTCCGGCCAACTGAAGAAGAGATGAGAGGGAGGCGCATTCGCGGACTCCGGTGCGGAATGAAATATCGACGCCTGCCTCGACGCAAGAGGTGGCGAAAAGAAACCATCGGGGGCAAACGTTTTTGTTGGAGAGTCGTTTCGTAACGCGTTCCAGTGTACAGTCCCTGTCGATTGGGCACAGCGAAGAGGAAAGGTGCTCAACGGAGTATTCGCCAAATTGCTTAGCGGCAAGCTGTGCCAAAGCGGCTGTGGTGTGAACGGTGTTAAGAACAACAAGGACTGGGCCGTCCAGATGTTTAAGCCAGTCAATCACATTCTCCAGCATCATGGGTTCCGTTTTGTAACGATAAATCACGCGAGTGGTCTCGGCAACGGACATCTTCGATTGTTCGTTAGGCGGAAGAATATTGATAGGATCAAGGAGTACAGGAGCAACCCGAGCGAATTCATCAATCTCCCAAAATCGATTGAGCGATCCTGAAGCGAGTGTCCAGTAACAAGACCAATTTTGCGCAGTTAGTTTGATCCAGTGCCATGCGAGCGGGAGGAGTTTGACCGGAAGCATGGCATGTGCCTCATCCAGAAATACGGCGCTTCCCGGAAGATTGTGCAGGCGGCGGACAGAGGCGGGCCAGTTGGAGGCCAGCGTCTCAAAGAAGGCGACGGCGGTAGTGACAATGATCGGCGCATTCCAGAGGGCGGTCAGTTGGCGGCTTTCCCTGTCTTTAAAGTCTGCCCGGTGGTGAATTTCCGCAACGACATTATCGGGGTCTTCACCAGGCAGAACCAGTGCCTTACGATAGGTGTCCGCAGACTGACGGATAATGTTGGTAAATGGAAGGATGACGAAAATGCGACGCAGCTTTTGCACATAAGCCACACGCAAAAGGTGCGCCATCACAGATGTGGTCTTACCTGTGCCGACGGGGGCGTCGCAAAGTGTGAGCGGCTGTCCGGAATCTGATTTGAGGCAAGCGTTGAAAAAGGCGTCGCGGATCTTGTTTCGCCGTTGTACGGCGGGAACGTCTGATTTGTTTTTCTCCGCTTGCTGAGCGACATAAATTGACAATGCTCTGAGGCGTTCTTCCGGACGTAACTCGGAATACACAATAGTTTTTGTGATTTCGCAAGATGCGCGTGCCGCGTCACCGTGATCGGCATCAGTCAGACAGGAAAAAACAATTCGGAAGTCTGTCGCCAACAATGGATGAAGAGGGACGGGGCATTGCTGAAACTTGGGCGCACGGGTTTGCTTGTGCCGCGCCAGCAACTCCGAAAGGGTTGCGTCCACCTGTTGCCGCTTCTTAGCATCTCTTATGCGCATCGAAGGATGCTGTAGCTGGAGGTCGCTCATATCAGGTAAACCGAGATGGTGGGCGTAGACCAGAAGGGCAGAAAAAACTTCGTTCTGTCGTAGCAGATGGGCGACGCCTGCGTCCTGATGGGGAATAGGGAGAGAGGCACGCGGACTGCTGCCCGATAATACGAGTTGATTGCCATCATCCAGTTTGCCGAGATCATGAAAAGCGGCTGCAAGATGAATGATGCCGGAGAGCGTTTCCGCATCGGCCTGACCTCGCCAGTAGCGCAACGCTTCTTCCAAATAATGACATGCCTGTTCTGAGACGTTGGAAACGTGCTCAAGATATGTCTGCGGAGACGCGGAAGCGGACGTTGCGCTACGTGCGAAATATGTCATGAGGTTGGCCTCACGGGTTCATTAAGTCCACGGGGGTCACCTTGGCGGCCAGTGAACTTGGAAGTTTGTCAGAATCATCGTAATCAGCGGCCCATGACGCAGAGGGAGCCAAAGAATTATTCCCTTTTCGCTTCGGCGTCAGAGCGTCCACGATCTGGTAATCGGGACAACTGCCTAGCGCATCTTTGTGTTCAACCCACCAAGCGTGGCGGATGCGGACATCAGGGCGGATCGCGGAGCGGGTGTGATCGTAGGCGTAAGGGATCAGGCGTTTCAGAAGCTCCACATCGCAGGGCTTGCAACCCGATTTATCTGCGAAACTGGGGTTGATATAGAAAGGCATGACGTAAACACCGTGTTCGACAACGCGGTAGGCCAGAGGGGCCATGCCTTGGTTCTTGCCTTCCTGAACACCGGCCTTGTTGGTGTTGGTATGCCGCTGGATTATGACTGGGGACACAGAAAGACCCATCCCAAACTGGACGATGCCGGTCTTGATATATCCCTTGGCGCCGCCATCTTCTAAAAAGGTGTTGCCGAAGAGGCGAGCATCCCAGTAGTTCTTAACAAAATCACTTTTGAGGTATTCGCCCTCTATGTACACTTTGATGTTGCCCATCTCTTTGGAGATTTTCGCACGGTCGCGACCGCGAGATTCGAGAATGCCAAATTGGTAGTTATCGGGATTCGTGGTCAAATCTGTCGGCTTTTTTGTGACCGTCTGGAAAACAGGTCCCTCGGTCAATTCAACCAAATCTCGCAGTTTGCGCTTAAACGACACGGGCGAGATTTCTCCTTGTCCGGTGTCGCGAACGCGAGGATCGCTTTCTTGATCGGGGTTACCGTTTGGGTTGGAATTGACAACTTCGATGATTAGCAGCCCGGTCACGCGTTTGATTTCATTACTCATTTCTGTTCTCCTTCAATGGATTCGGTTGAGGTTGTTTCAGATTTTTGAAAGGACGAGAGATAACCGAGGAAGACTTGGGCGCGTTCTTCCGATGTCGGACGGGACGGCCATTCGATTTTATGAAGTGAATCGGCGATTTGCGACCATTGGCGCATCCAGTAATGGACGAGCCCAGCTTTCTCATGGTCGTGAAATGCCCGCGCCCACTTCACGTAGGGGGATGAACGCAGCGCGAGCTGGTCAAGCGTTCGGGCTGGCGCCTCAAGCATGGAGGTCAACAGCGAACTACCGCACAGTTCGGGCGGGATGTCCTTTTTGCGAACAATCTCGCAATAAAGGCGGTGGATCTCGTCCGCGACCCGCAGGAAGCGTCCAAGTTGATAGGCACTCTCATTCATATAGGTCTCCTTGACTTTTCCGAGTTTGTAAAGTAACAGGCCGAGCAAGCCCGGATAAGCGTTTTTTGCGGGCAGGTTTGCGATTTCGTTTCTTCCTTTCGCACGGCATAATGCGACAAAATAGGTCTGAGCGTGTCGTAAGAAACGTTCAGCCACATACGCCAACATCGAAGTATCCGGTGAATCAAGCAACACGCTCAAGCCTATGGACGGTTCAAAGATTTTGACCTTGCTCTGCTTTGCCCCGTCCTTGTCGAGCGTCCAGACCGTATTGAGGATACTGTGCAATTTCAGGGGATAGAGCGTCTGTGGTTCCACGAGGACGGTGAACGGCCTCCCCTTTTCGTTTCTGGCCTCACTCCACTCACGGATATTCAACTCAGGAATGTTCAGAAATCCCGCATGCCATGCACGGGACGCGGCTTCCAATGTCTCGACAGTGATGTTTCTGTAATAAACCACCTTCGTTCGAGCCTTGTCCATCTTGCGCAGGGAAAAGATTTCAAGCTCGTTACTTTTTGCATTTTCCCCCGTTCCTTTCAGTTGTTCGATCACGCTTTGAGTTAGCTTTTCAAATTTCTGTTCTGCCAAGACATCGTCCCGCTGGGCACCGAGCATCAAGGTTAGCTGGGGAATCGAATCTTTTGGCAGTTTGGCGGGGTAGGCGAAAAGCATCTCTCCGTCACCAGCTTGGCCATTGGTCGTACCGGCACGTTCGCTTGAGGCTAGCCAGTCGAGCGCACGTTTCGTTCGTTTGCGGGATTCTGAGCCGACAAGAAAAGTCTGGCTCTCGCAAAGGCCATAGCGTGCTTGTGCCGGAACGGCTGTCACCTGTGAACGTAGTGTAACAACTCCCAATATTGGCAATGTCACTTGGGCAAATTTGTCGTTCACATCATCCGTATCCAACCCATAAGCATCGCCCGAATCATTTCTACATGACAAGACTTTGAATGATTCACTGCGAGGCGTATTTAAAAGGAGTTCGTTCAAGCGTGCCATTGTTCGTTCATGAGCCAGCGGATAATCCTTGTAGTCCCTGACATCAAGGAAGACAGAAATCTTGGGGATAGGAACATTTGAATCTGCGTCTTCCTTTTCCTTCTTTTTTTCGTCCACAAAGTAGCACACCAGCGATTGCGGAAGGTTCCCGTTTTTGACTTTCGCCTTTGCCTTCTCCTCGTAGTCATTTTTGAATTGTTTGATATCCAGTTTGTCGAACGTGTTGAAGAACTTAGAGAGCGTCTCATCAGGGTGAAGTCTCTTTTCACAGATAACTTTCAATCCGGGCAATACGCGCTTCTTTAATTGATCCAGCACACTGCGCGTTCTATCCCAAAAATCTTCTCCACACGCAAGATGACCCTCCCAAGAGAAATCGTCTTTTTTCATCGACGCAGCCAAATCTTTGGCAGCCTTCTTGGCTTCTTCTTTGTCTTTCACAATGCGATACAAGGGATAGACATTGAAGCCGGGCAATGACTTACCAGCATCCGGCTCGTACTTTCGTAGGTTGGCAACATTTTCAGGCGGCATGGATTCGATGTCATCGATTCTGCCGTCGGATTTCAGCCAAATCCGCACACAGGGAACTTTGGCTGTGACCTTGGGCAAGGTCTTGAACTTGGGATGCCAGTCCGGCGCTTTGATGCCAGCGGCGTCAATCGCGTTTGCGGCTTTTACTAATTCATCAATCATCCTTCACCTCCAATCCCTTGTGCGGATAGGTCAGAACGCCGCGTTCTATACAGACATTCTGGTCATACGTGAACCTGACTTTGGAATTGTAGCCATCGGGGAAGACTTCCCGCAGCATGGACGGAAGCACAGTGCTGATATCTTCCTGAACTTTTGTTTCATCGCGGAAAAGCCCCACATAAGACGGGGTGAATTCTTTCCAGCCGAGACAAGGAAGCACAAACCAAGAGCCGCGTTTCAGGCGACGCTCAAAGATGGCGGCGTAAGCATGACCAGGCGAAGTGGTGCCGCATGACGACGTTCCGCGCGGTGTTGGGATTTGCGCGTGTCGCCCAGTCTTAACTGGGGGGGCGTCCCACCGTTCCGCCTTCTCGTCAAAGGCGGATTTGTCTCGTGCAGGATAAACATAGGCATAAAGGCGATAGCAGACATCAGTCAGCACGGTGGCGAGAAATTGGTAGGCATTACCATTTTTGATCTGCTCACCACTTCTCAGGGGACCGCCATAGTTGGTCGAGTAACCGTGAAAATGGAGCGGACGGCAGATCTCGCATTTGAAGGGGACGATTTCAACGGCGGGCCCCCAGCACACGGCTTCGAAAATTCCCCGTACTGCAGAGTAGGTCGGCGCAGGATAACTGACAGGGCAGTCGCCCGTATCCGGGCGTGTCCACATCGCGGTGTCGCCAGCGATTTCCAAGGATACTTGATAAGGCTTCATTGTTTCGGATTCTCCATGTGCTCCTTGTGCCACATCACAAAATCGTCGCCGCGGCGGGGCGAAAGCATTGTACGGCAGGGAAGATAGCGCGGGGAGAGGTGCGATGTCAATCGACAAGTGTGATTTTAATGAGATAAAATCCGTAAAAGCATGAATATGACAGCTAGGGGAAAGAGCGGGAAAGAGGGAAAGAGCCGGCTTTTCTTTGGGGTTGCCTCTGGGAAAGGCTGGCGGGTTCCGGTATAATCGCACGCTGGGAGATTTCAGGTATGCCGCTGTATGAGTTTTATTGCGGGCCGTGCCACACGGTCTTCACGTTCCGCTCGCCGCGCGTCGATACGGTGACCGTGCCCGCCTGCCCGCGGTGCGGGCAGGCGCTGGCGCGCGAGGTCTCCTGTTTCGCGCCGGTCGTGCGCGGCCTGGCGCGGGAGGGTGCCGAGACCGGGAGCGCGGAAGATGAGGTCTCGGACCGCATGGAACGGGTGTTGTCGCAGATGGGCGAGCGCATGCAGGCGCTGGAGGACGAGGACGCGGACCCGCGCGACGCGGTGACTGTCATGAAAGAATTAGCATCGGCGGAAGGCCTGCACTTTAATAAAGAGGTGCGGGAGGTGATGGCGCGAATCGAAGCGGGCGAGGATCCTGAAAAGATCGACGAAGAGTTCAGTGACGTGTTCAACACCGAAAATCCGTTTGCGGATGAGGTTGATGATGAAGGAAAGATCGGGGTGAGGTGGTTGCGGCATCGGCATGCGCCGCGGCGCGACCCCACCTGGCATGAGTTAGACAGGCAGTCTGAGGAATGAGGAAGTGTATGGGAGGATTGGCGAGATGATGGTTGGAACAGGTGCCCCGGTGTTATGGACGGTTGCAAGTGGTGTGTTCGTACTCAACCTGCCGTTTGGTTTCTGGCGTGCAAGCGTGCCCACGTTTTCTTTCGCGTGGTTTCTCGTGGTGCATCTGCCCGTGCTCGGCGTTGTGGCGCTGCGGTTGCTGTGTGGGCTTGGCTGGTATCCGCTGACCTTTATGGTGTTGGGGGCCGCCTTTTTTCTGGGCCAGATGTCCGGTGGCCTGATGCGGACATATCTAAAGTCAGGCGGGGGTTGAACGCGTACAGCCAGCGGGCCGGGTACGGGTGACCGGATTTCTCAGGTGACCGGACTTTTCTTGTAAAGCCGTGCCGTTTCTTTTTATACTGTGCGCGCTTTTGCAAAAAACAGCGCATTTTTAAGGAGCGACAATGAGCAAACAAGTGAAAAAAGTCGGCATTTTGACAGCGGGCGGCCTTGCGCCGTGCCTGAGTGCAGCGATCGGGTACCTTATCGACGAGTATTCCCGCGCGGCGCCGGAGGTTGAGATCATCGGGTATATCAATGGCTACATGGGGTTGCTTAAAGGCCGGAGCATGACGGTTACGCCCGATGTCCGAAAGAACGCGCTATTCCTCACTGAGCGCGGTGGCAGCCCGATTGGCAACAGCCGCGTAAAGCTCACGAATGTCAAGGACTGCGTCAGGCGCGGCCGGTTGAAAGAGGGCGAGGATCCGCAGAAGGTGGCGGCCTACCAGCTCGTGAAGGACGGATGTGATGTGCTGCACACCATCGGCGGCGATGACACCAACACGGCCGCGGCGGATCTGGCCGCCTATCTCGCAGGGAACCATTACGGGCTTACGGTGGTGGGGCTGCCCAAGACCATCGACAACGATGTCTACCCCGTCCGCCAGAGCCTGGGCGCGTGGACGGCTGCGGAAGAGGGCGCGCTGTACTTTGCCAACATCGTCAAGGAGAACACCGCCAATGCGCGCATGTTGATCATTCACGAGGTGATGGGGCGCAACTGCGGCTGGCTCACTGCGGCGACGGCGGTGGCGTACCGCAAGCGGATGGAAGGTTTCCGCTACCTGCCTGCGTTCGGGTTGACTCGTGACCGCGAGGATGTTCACGCCGTGTACGTGCCTGAGATGGCGTTCGACGTGAAGGCCGAGGCCGCGCGTCTTTACGATGTCATGGACAAAAACGATTGTGTGAACATTTTTATTTCCGAAGGCGCATGTGTGGAGGCGATCATTGCCGAGCGTGTGGCCAAGGGCGAAGAGGTCTCCCGCGACGCCTTCGGCCATCCGCGGCTGGACAAGGTGAACGTGGGCGGCTGGTTCGCCAAGCAGTTCGGCGAGATGCTGGGCGCCGAGAAGACCCTCGTGCAGAAAAGCGGCTACTACAGCCGCGCGGCCGCGCCGAGCGCAAAGGACAAGGAACTGATTCAAGCCTGCGCGAAGAAAGCGGTCGAGTGCGCGCTGGCGGGTGTCAGCGGTGTGGTAGGCGAAGACGAGAACAAGAACGGCGAACTGCGTGCCTGCGAGTTTGCGCGCATTAAGGGCGGCAAGCCCTTTGATATTGATACGCCGTGGTTTAACGCCTTGCTCGCGTCGATCGGCCAGCCCAAAGGTGCCCGGGTCGCCGTGAAACATTAGGTTGCAAAACGGCGGGATACGCGTCAGGCACTCGCGCTATTGGGGCGGCCAATAGTAGCCGCAGGGGGTCTCGGGCGCGACGAGGTCGCGGTCCTTGATGTCGCGCGGATCGATCGGGAAGGTGCGGCAGTTCGGCAGGCGGTAAACGGAGTAAAGCCGACATGTCGATTGGCCGTCTTTTTGAAGGTGGAGCGCACCGCACTTGTTAGCAACGAGATGGCAACACACGCCGCACCTTTTACACTCACCGGAGCGGCTTGCAAGACTTGCACGAACGTACCTTCGGCAGAACAGGTTCAGCAAGAATCGACGGGTAACACCCCACAGCAGGATCAGCCGGGCGCGGAGTGTCACGTATTCGTAACATGGCGTTGTTGTCGGTATGCCCATAAAAGGAAAACATTCAAAGTCAGAACCGTTTGAGGGGTTGCGCAATGAGATTAGCGTGGCCAAGGACAGGCGGCAAGCTGATTTCAAAAAAATAACAGCGTCATCGGCACGCGCGCTCTGCGCTGGAAATAATGTCAGACGCGGAATTAAAAGAGTGTAAGAACGGTTTTCCGCTTTCATTTTCTGCGTCAGGCCCCTATGATTTTGCGGCTTAGCTTGATCAGACACGGCGGAACGGTTGCAATGGGCTTATGACAGATGCGGTGACAGAGGCAGAAAGTGACACAGGTGGCGCAACACGCGAGGTTCCTGTTTTTGGGAAACTGCTGGTTTTTGTGCTCCTTTCCATAGCGTTCATCGCGATCGGCACCTACCCGCCGCTTCGTGCCCATCTGCGTCCGGACGAGCTCGACAAAACCATCGAAGGCATGGGCTGGCTGGGTCCTGTTCTGCTTGTGCTGATCGGCGCTTTTTCGCCTTTGCTGCTGCTGCCACGCTGGCCTCTGGCGGTGGTTTCAGGCTTGGTCTACGGCGTGTTCTGGGGTTCCTGCCTCGCCAACAGCGCGTCGCTGCTCGGCGCCTGGTTGCAATATCTGCTGGCGCGTTCGACCTTGGCCCACATGGCCGCACGCCTGTTGTCAGGCAACCGCTGGCGGCACCTGCTGTCTCTTATACACATCT
>CAZXVN010000038.1:0-10454 GCA_964643945.1 uncultured Lentisphaeraceae bacterium
TGAAAGGCAGTACGAAAGCGCCCGACACCGAAACGCTGATGGCCTCGCTCGTGGCGTTTGGCACGGCAGGGTTCCGCAAAATCGGAGCCCCTCCAAAAAAGAAATGACCGGGAGGTCGCACCATGATCCGCATTGCGCTCAAAATGTTGTTCGGCGACCGCGGCAAATACCTGATGCTGATCAGCGGCATCACCTTCGCCACGTTGCTGATGGCCCAAGGCATGTCGCTCTTCTGCGGCCTGATGTCGTGGACGTTTTCCACCATGCGCAACGTACGCGTGCCCGTATGGGTGGCTGACCCGAAAGTCGAACAGTGCAACGACAACAAACCGATGCGCGACACCGACACGTCGCGCGTGCGTTCGGTCGACGGCGTCGCTTGGGCGGTCCCTCTCTTCCAGAACCTGTCGATGGCGCGCATGCCGGACGGCACCTCTAAAATGATCACGCTCATCGGCCTCGACAACAACACCCTGATCGGCGCGCCCACGCGGATCCTCGCAGGACGGGTCGAAGATCTGCGCATGCCCAACACCGTGATTCTCGACGACTTCGGCGTCGAGCGGTTTAGCGCAGGCCGCGACCGACCCATCGGCGTGGGCGATGTCTTCGAGATCAATGACCGTGAGGCACGCATCGTGGCGATCTGTGAGACGCACCGCTCTTTTACAGGCGGACCCTACGTCTTCACCACCTATGACCGCGCCGTCCAGTATGCGCCCAACCAGCGCAAGATGTTGAGCTTCGTATTGGCGGCCCCGCAAGAGGGCGTGTCCGACGAAGACCTCGCCGCGCGCATTGCCGCGCAGACCGGGCTGGCCGCGTTCACGCACAAAGCCTTCGCGTGGTCAACGATTATGTGGTACATCCGCAACACGGGCATTCCGATCAACGTCGGCACGATCGTCATCATCGGGTTCATCATTGGCGCGGCCATATCCGGACAGACCTTTTATTCGTTCGTTTTAGAGAACACGCGCCACTTCGCGGCGCTGCGTGCCATGGGAGCCAGCAGCGGCGCGCTCTCGGCCATGCTGCTGGCACAGGCGGTGATGGTCGGATTCATCGGCTACGGCACGGGGCTCGGACTCGTGTCGTTCCTCGGAAGAGGCCTGCTGCGTCTAGGCAAAGTGCCGTTTTTGCTGCTGTGGCAGATTCCTGCCGTGGTGGGGATCGCCGTCATCGTGATCGTCGCCCTGTCGGCGGTGATCGGCATCGCCCGGATTATACGCTTGGAACCGGCCATCGTTTTCCGCTAAGAGGATCAAGCCATGGTCAATTACGGCATACGTGTGCAGACCGTGAACAAGAGTTTCGGCCGCGGCGAAGCCCGAACCGCCGTGCTCAAGCAGACCACTTTTTCCGCTGAGACCGGACGCCTGACCATGCTGGTGGGGCCGTCGGGATGCGGAAAAACGACGCTGCTCAGCATCATTGCGGGAACCTTGCACGCGGATAACGGCGAGATCGAAGTGCTCGGCCAGCGTTTGGATCAGATGAACAATAACGCGGTCGCCAAGTTCCGCGCGAAGAACCTCGGGTTCATCTTCCAACAGTTCAATCTGATTCCCACGCTGACGGCTGCAGAGAACGTCAGCGTTCCGCTCGTCATTCAAGGTCACCCGTACCGCTACGCCGAGAAAAAAGCCCGCGAGGCCTTGGCGTGGGTCGACCTCGCGGATCACGCGGATTTCCGTCCCGCCAAAATGTCGGGCGGTCAAATGCAGCGCGTCGCCATCGCACGGGCTTTGGTACATGAACCAACGGTGATCCTGTGCGATGAGCCGACCTCCTCGCTCGACAGCGAGAACGGCCTACAGGTCATGGCCCTGTTGCGCAAAGCCGCTGCGCAGCGGGAACGTCTGGTCCTTGTGGTCACTCATGACAACCGCACCTATGGCTTTGCCGACCGGATGGCCGAAATGGAGGACGGCCGCATTCTACGTGTGCTTGAAACGCAGCAGGAAATCCGGGCCCACCACCCGTTGGGCGAGTGACCGGCCCACCGGCGCCTGTCCTCCTCATCACCGAACTCGAAAAAGGAATCTTTATGAGCATCCTCTTCAGCCGTTTCAGTTTCTATATCGCCCTCGCCGGACTCCTCTATGCGGGGAGCCTGGTCTTCCGCCTCGCCGCACAAGACCCGATTCCGCAGCCACCGCACGCTCCCCCGCTCAACCCCTATGCGCACGCGGTGGCCGCCGCCGGTCTCGTCGAAGCGCAAGGCGAGAACATCGCCTTGGGCGTGCCGGTCGCCGGCTTGGTCACCGCCGTGTACGCCAAGGTCTGGGACAACGTGGCCTCTGGCCAGCCTCTGCTCCAGTTCGACGACCGCGAACTTCAGGCGGCC
Source organism: uncultured Lentisphaeraceae bacterium (assembly GCA_964643945.1). Classification (GTDB taxonomy): domain Bacteria; phylum Verrucomicrobiota; class Kiritimatiellia; order RFP12; family UBA1067; genus JAHFSX01. Next base: position 2,351 of record CAZXVN010000038.1, read on the forward strand.
CTCATCGGCCAGCACGCAACGGTGAGAGTCGCCGAGGCCACAACGGACCGGCTACGCGGTCAACTCACACGTCTGGAGAAGGTGGCCGACGAGCGGGCGATCACCCGCGAGGAGTTGGAAACACGGCGCAGCGACGTGCAGGTCGCTGAGGCGCAACTCGCAGCCGCACGTGCGGCGGTCGAACAAACCGAAGCGCTCATCGCGCGGCTGACCGTGCGTGCCCCGCGTGCCGCCACGGTCCTGCAGGTAAACACCCGCCCCGGCGAATTCGTCATACCGGGCGTCACCCGTTCGCCGCTGGTTCTGGGCGACCTGACTTACCTTCAGGTGCGGGCTGACATCGACGAACAGATCGCGCCTCGCGTCAAACCTGGCATGACGGCCATCGGCTATCTGAAAGGCGATACGCAACGTCCGATCAAACTGGAGTTCGTGCGCATCGAGCCGTTCGTGATACCCAAGACCTCGCTGACCGGCGGCAGCGCAGAGCGTGTCGACACGCGCGTCCTGCAGGTCATCTACCGCTTCCTGCGTTCAGACAAAGATCCGGTCTACGTTGGACAGCAGCTCGACCTCTATCTGGAGGAGTGACCCATGCGCCGCGCCTTGTTCGCCCTCGCCTTGCCCTCCCTGCTGCTGACCGGTTGCGCGACCCCGCCTCCGGAACCGTTGCGCGCTCCGCCTCTGATGCCTCTGACGCAAACGAGCGTCACCGACACCGTCTCGCGTCCCCTGCCTGCGGCCTGGTGGACCGCTTTTTGCGATCCGGAGCTGGACCGCTTGGTGGAGCAGGCGCGTCAAGAGAACCGAGATTTGTGGCAGGCTGCGGCGCGTCTTGAAGCGGCGCAGGCACAAGCCAGAATCATAGGCGCGGAATCGGCTCTGCACGTCACCGGCGCTGCGGGCGCGGGTCGGCAGCGGAGTTCGGAAAACACAGGCATTCCGCTGGCAAAAACGTTACAGAACCAATTCAGCACTGGGCTGCAGTTCGCCTATGAGGTCGACCTGTGGGGGCGCATCCGTGCCTCACGCGAAGCCGCGCGCAAAGAAGTCGAATTGACAGCCGCGGAACGTGCGGCAGCCGAGATCACCGTGCTTGCCGAGGTGGCTAAGCAGCACCTGAGCCGACTCGCCGCCCGGCGCGAGGCCGCCGTTCTTGAAAAGCAGATCGCCGGATTCGCCGATACAGAAACCCTGCAGGCGGCACGAACAGAGGCGGGCTTCGCTTCTGAGCTGGATCTACAACGTGTGCGCGTGGAGAAGGCGACACGTGAGGTTGAACTCTCGCAGCTACGCGAGCGTGAACAGGCGCTGGCGAACGCGCTCGCGCAACTCTGCGGACACGGCCCCGAGTCCACAGCAACGAATCCCGTGCCGAGCGCGGCGGTGACACCGGAGTTTCCTTCCGCACTCTCCTTGGCCCTGCTTGAAGGCCGCCCCGATGTGGCCGCGAAACGGGCGAGCTGGGAAGCCGCCTTCCAACGCGTACAGGCGGCACGTGCGGACTTCTATCCGACGCTTCGGCTAAGCGGCACGCTCGGTTATGAGGCCGCTCATGCCCAAGACCTGCTGGACTGGCAAAGCCGGTTGTGGTCGCTTGTCGCGGGGCTGACCACGCCCGTCCTGGACGGAGGACGGTTGAAGGGCACTCTGGCGCGCGAGCGCGCCATCCTGCGTGAAGCTGCGGCAGCGTACGAGGCCGCCGTTCTCACCACCTGCCGTGAGGTGGCAGACGCCCTGAACCTGCTGCACTCGGCTGCCGAGCAGCAAGCCGCCGCGGAGCGTGCGTGCAGCGCCTCACAGCGTGCCCTCGCCTTGTCGCGTGAGCGTTACGAGAAAGGCTTCGTCACCTACCTCGAGGTTGTGGAAAGTGACCGCTCGCTTCTTGCCTCGCAACGGACGCTGATCCAATTACAGGCGCGCCGCCAGACGGCAACAGTCGACCTGATTCGCGCCCTCGGGCTGCCGTGACAATCAAAAAAACGCCCCTGATCGAGTGACAATACGGTGACAATACGGTGGATGTTTTTTTTAAGTTCTGCTACCCTTTTTATGTGGTTCACAACACTGCGTCATCCGCAAAGGAGTTGCCATGCCGGTTTACGATTACGAGGCCGTCAGTCCTGAAAACAGCTGCGCCCAGTGCGCGAAGGGTTTTGAGACGGTGCAATCGATCCGCGACGAGCGCCTGAGAATCTGCCCCGCCTGCAAAGCACCCGTTCGGCGCGTCATCTCCGCGCCTGCCATCGGACGCTCGAAGGCCAAGCTCGATGACCGCGCCAAATCGGCCGGCTTCACCAAACTGAAGCGGATCGGCAAAGGCGAATACGAGAAAATGTACTGATTGACACCCTTCCCCCATCCCCCCTTTCTGCCGTCTTATTCGAAAGCCTCCTATGAACCCTTCCATGCTAGAAACCCGTAGCCGCGTGTTGCGTGCCGTCCGCGACTTTTTTTACTCACGCGATTTTATCGAGGTGGAGACCCCGGTCCGCATTCCGGCTCCGGCTTTGGAAACACACATTGACGCGCCACCCGCAGGCCGTGCGTGGCTGCGCGCCTCGCCTGAACTGCACATGAAACGCCTGCTCGCCGGCGGCTGTACGCGCATCTTCCAAATCGGCCCCTGTTTCCGCAGCGGCGAGTGCGGCAGCCGCCACAACCCGGAATTCACGCTGCTGGAATGGTATCGCACCGAAGCCGGCTATACCGACATCCTGCGCGACACCGAAGCGCTCTTCGGCTACGTCTTCCAGACCGTCACGGGTCAGATGACCTTCACCTTCTGCGGCACACTGATCGATCTGGCCCGCCCGTGGCACTGCCTCACGGTGCGACAGGCGTTCCTAAAGTGGGCCGGCTGGGATCCTGTCGCCCACTGGGACGCCGACCGGTTCGACAGAGATCTGATCGGGAAAGTCGAACCCGCCCTGCCCCGGGACAAACCTTGCGTGCTGACCGACTACCCCGCACCTGCGGCTTCCCTCGCTCGGCTGAAACCGAACGCCCCCCGGGTTGCTGAGCGCTGGGAGGTCTACGCCGGCGGGCTTGAACTGGCCAACGCCTACAGCGAACTCTGTGATCCGGCGGCCCAACGCGCACGCTTTCTCGAAGCGGCGGAAGAACGCCGCCGCCTCGGCAAAGAGGTCTACCCGCTGGATGAGCTGTTCCTTGCCGCGCTCGAAAGCGGCCTGCCACCATGCGGCGGAATCGCACTCGGCATCGACCGTCTCGTCATGCTCGTTTGCGGCGTGACCGACATTGCCGACGCACGCCCCTTCTGCCAGCGCCCCGGCGAACGGATCTGAGCCCGAACGCCCATTCCGCCGTGCGCGCCGACAAACAAGGGGCTGAACCCTGTCTCGGACGTGTTTTTCTCAGAACAGCCGGTTCACTTCGCGTACTCGACGCACCGCATCTCGCGCACCACCACCACCTTGATCTGCCCAGGAAACTGCATGTTGGCCGCGATCTGCTGGCTGATATCGCGCGCCATCACCATCGCGTCGTTGTCATTCACCTGTCCCGGATCCACGATCACGCGGATCTCACGCCCAGCCTGCACCGCAAACGTTTTCTTCACGCCAGGAAAACTATTCGCGATCTCCTCCAGCTTCTCCAGGCGCTGCACGTAGATGCCCATCGTCGCGGCACGTGCGCCCGGCCGCGAACTCGAGATCGCGTCCGCCGCCGAACAGAGCACGCCGAACAAGCCGTCTGAAGGCACATCTTCGTGATGCGCCGCCACGCCGTTCACCACCCATTCACTCTCGCCGTGCTGCTTCAGAAACTCCGCGCCGATCACCGCATGCGCGCCCTGCGCCTCGTGATCGAGCGCCTTGCCGATATCATGGAAAAAGCCGATGCGCCGCGCGATCTCAGGAGCGAGCCCCAGTTCGGAGGCCATCATCCCCATCAGATGTGCCACCTCCACGGAATGCCGCAATACGTTTTGCGCGAAACTCGTCCGGAACTTCAGCCGGCCCACACACTTTAACACCTCCAAAGAAACGCCTTGCACCTGCGCCTCGTAAGCGGCCGACTCGCCCGCCTCAACGATCGTCTTCTCCATGTTCTCGGACACGCTCTTGAAAACCTCTTCGATACGTGCCGGATGGATGCGCCCGTCGGCCACGAGCTGCTCCAGCACCTGCCGTGCGATCTCGCGGCGCACAGGGTCGAAGCCCGAGATCACCACCGCCTCTGGCGTGTCGTCGACCAGCATGTTCACACCCGTTACCGCCTCGAGCGCGCGGATGTTGCGCCCCTCGCGTCCGATGATACGGCCCTTCAGGTCATCGCTCGGCAACGGCACGGTACAGGTCATCATCTCACTCGCGTGCGAGATGGCGAAACGCTGCACCGCCATGGTCACGATCCGGACGGCCTCGCGGTCGGCCGTCTCCTTGGCCTCCTCCTGCACGCGGCGAATCAAACTGCCTGCTTCGCTGCGAACATCCTGCTCGGCCTTCAGATAAACCTCTTTCCGCGCCTCCTCACGCGTCATGCCCGCCAGCTTCTGCAACCGCTGATCCGCATCCGCACAGCGCTTGTCCGTCTCAGCCCGCTTCTGCTGAAACTCCTCGCTCTTGCGTTGGACCTCCTCCTGCTTCTGGGAGACCGTCTGATCCTTTTTTTCCAGCAGGATGGCCTTCTTGTCCATGTTCTCTTCACGGATCGTCAGCCGGTTCTCGATATCCTGCAACTCCTTGCGACGCGATTTCGTGCTCTTTTCAAATTCCTCACGCGCCTTGACCACCTCGGCGCGCGCCAAAATGTCGCCTTCTTTCAGCCGGTTCTTCACCTCGCCGTCCGCTTCGGCGAGCTTCAGTTGCGCCTGCTTCTCGATCGCGTCCGCCTGCCATCGGCCAATCAGGCCCCGCAACGCATACCCGCCCAACACGCCCGCCAGCCCGAACAACAGACCGACAGTGGCATCACTGACATCATACCAGGTGAAGTTTGTCATAAAAGATTCCTAACGCGTTTCCGCATGATTATCGTCCACATCCGTGCCCCGCCAGCAGACGGAACACAGGTCCAATTTGCGCACATCTTACCCTTTTCTTCGGGCTGGTTCAATCTCCCTGATTTCCAAATTCCACTATTGCCTTCTCTCCTTCAGTTCACTATCATTCGGCCGCATGAGTTCCAGACGCGATGCGATTTTTGTCCTTACCCGCTGGTTGGCGACGCACGACTTTCCCGACAGGATGATTCCTGACAGTCCTGACCGGGCGTTCATCACCGACCTCGTCTACACCACGGTCCGGCGCTACCGCACCCTCACATGGGCGCTCGAACGGCTCGTGAAAAAAATGCCAAAAGGCGAAACCGAGGCCGCCCTGCTCGTCGGCGCAAGCCAGATTCTTTTCATGCCGAGCGTGGCTGATTACGCCGCGGTCAATGAAACCGTCGAGGCCGCCAAGCTCGCCTCCAAGCAAACCGCCGGACTTGTCAACGCCGTGCTCCGCAACCTTCTGCGTCAGCGCGACACGCTTCTGGCCGACCTCGCGAAACAACCCGCCGGCATCCGCACGTCCCATCCCGAAGCGCTGATCACCCGCTGGCTCGAACGCTTCGGAGAGGCCGAGACCCTCGCGCTCTGCGAGTGGAACAACACCCCCGCCGAAACGTTCCTCGCCTATCCTCCCGGAGCCCCCGCGCCGTTCGTGCCGATGCCCCGCGGCACGCGCGTGGAAGAGGTCCCGGGCTACGCCGACGGCGCGTTCATCGTGCAGGACCCCGCCATGGCCATGTGCCTCGACCTGCTCGCGCTGAAACCCGGCCTGAACGTGCTCGATGCCTGCGCCGCACCCGGCGGGAAAACCGTCCAGATCGCATGGCGCATGGGGCCGCCCGCTTCGGACAAACACCAGCTTGTGGCGCTCGACCTTCACGAAGACCGGCTGGAACTCGTCCGCGCCAACCTCGCACGCACGCGCCAGGCGTGGGTGAACGTTCAGCAAGGTGACCTGGCCGGCTCCCCGCGTGGCGCGCTGGAACCGTTCGGCCTCTTTGACCGCATCCTGCTCGACGCGCCTTGTTCAAACAGCGGCGTTTTGCGCCGTCGGCCCGACGCCCGCTGGCGCTGGACCACCCGGCGCATGAAAAAGCTCGCCGCCACGCAAGCGGTCATGCTGGAAAACACCCTCGCGCTACTCGCGCCCGGCGGACGCCTCGTCTACTCGACGTGCAGCCTCGAGCCGGAAGAAAACCGCCAGCAGATCACCGCTTTGCGCAAAGCCCATCCAGATCTGGCGTGCGTGGCCGTAGAGGAACGGATCCCCACGCGTTCGCAGACCGACGGGTCGTTCGCCTGCGCCTTCGAACGGCAAACGCCCTGACAAGAAAATCGCGGCGGCCGGAAGGAATGATTCGTGGAGTCTTCCTTCCACCCCTCCATGACTCCACCTCTCCAACCGCACCCGGACGGCTACGAGCGCGCCGCGTTGCGTGCGGCCAGGCTGGCTTTCACCGCTGCCAGATCCGTGCCGGACGGCGCCGCGCCAGACTCCACCGCCGCCTTCGCCACCGCAAAGGAAACTTCGGTGAAAAGCCGGCGGTCGAAGGGTTTCGGAATGAAGTACCCGTTGCCGAACACCAGCTTCTCCTGCGGGTACAGCGCCTGAACATCGGCGGGCACCGGCTCGCGGGCCAGAGCGGCCAGCGCTTCGGACGCCGCCACCTTCATCGCCATGTTGATCGTGCGGGCGTGTACATCGAGCGCGCCACGGAACAGAAACGGAAAACCAAGCACGTTGTTGATCTGATTGGGATAGTCTGAACGCCCTGTGGCCATCACATAAGGTTCCGCGCCCATGACCTCGGCCACGATATCGGGCCGGATCTCGGGGTCAGGGTTGGACATCGCGAAAATGGCCGGATACTCCGCCATGCCGCGCACGTCGTCCGCCGTCACGCAGTCGGCCGCCGACACTCCTACAAAGACATGTGCGCCGCGCAGCGCCCCTTGCAACGTGCGCGCCGAGGTCGCCGACGCATGACGCCGCTTGTGGTCGGTCAGACCGGTCCGGCCGTCATGGATCACGCCTTGGGTGTCGCACATGACCAGCTCCTTCACGCCCGCCGCCTTGCACATGTCGGCGATGCGGATGCCCGCCGCACCCGCGCCGTTCATCACCACGCGCATCTCGGCCAGTGAGCGGCCGCACAGCCGGGAGTAATTCATCAGCCCGGCCAAGGTGATCACGGCCGTGCCCCACTGGTCGTCATGAAAGACCGGGATATCCAGCAGGGCGTCCAGTTTGTCCTCGATCTCAAAACAGGCCGGTGCCGCGATGTCTTCGAGGTTGATGCCGCCATACATCGGCGCGAGCGCCATCACCGCATCGATCACCCGCTGAGGATCGGTCTTGCCTGTGTTCTCTCCGCCTTTGCGGCAGTGGTTCACCGGAACCGGCCAGGCGTCCACGTCACCGAAGGCCTTGAAAAGGACCGCCTTGCCTTCCATCACCGGAATACTGGCAGACGCGCCGAGATCGCCGAGCCCGAGGATGGCCGTGCCGTCCGACACGACAGCCACGAGATTGCGTTTCGCGGTATAATCGAAAACCGTTTCCGGTTTCGCGGCGATCTCCTTGACCGCATGCGCCACGCCCGGCGTGTAGGCCAGGCAAAGGTCATTCTGTGTTTTCAGCGGTTTCACCAGCCGGACGCCGACCTTGCCACCTCGATGAAACTCCAACACGGTTTCACGATTCACGGGTACGTTTGCCATTCTGCAATCCTTGCTCCTTACGAAACAACAGCTCCTCATGACTCAAGAAAGCGTGCCTATCATATCCTGCCGCCGCACCCGATACCAGCAAAACAGGCGCCGGCTCACGCGGGCAGAAGGAGCGTGAAGATCGAACCGCTGCCGATCTCGCTTTCGACACTGACCGTGCCGTTGTGGATCAGCGCGATGTGCTTGACGATGGCCAGCCCGAGCCCCGTCCCCCCCATCTCCCGGCTGCGGCCCTTGTCCACGCGGTAAAACCGCTCGAACAGGCGCGCCAGATGCTTGTGCTCGATGCCTTGCCCATAATCGCGCATTGTGATCCGGACGCAGGACCCCTCCCTGACCGCGCCCACATCCACC
>CAZXVN010000039.1:0-5920 GCA_964643945.1 uncultured Lentisphaeraceae bacterium
ACGAACGGACCTTCTGCGACAGGGCCACCTATGCTCAGCCACATCAGTTCGCCACGGGCGTGCGGCAGACGATTGTCAACGGCGCCGTGTCGTTCGACAACGGCATCTTTACAGGCCTGCGGCGCGGGCGCTTCCTCACGCGTCAGTGACCCTTGCCAGGTAGACCGCCCCTCCCTCTTTTTGGCAAAAACGTGTTGTGTGCGGCCGGGGAGCGGGGTAAACTGCTGGACATGAAAATGAATCTCACATGGTTCTTGGGCTTGTCTGTTTGTGCGCTTGTAGGGGCGGGGTGTGGCAGGCACGATGCGGCAGGGGTCGGGGTCCAGAAACCGGCGGTCAAACTGTCGTATAGCGTGTGCTTCCCGCCGACCCACGTGCAGGCTAAGCTGGCCTCGGAATGGGCGGAGGAGATCAAGAAACGGACGGGCGGGCAGGTGCAGATCACCGTGTCGGCGGGGGGTGCGCTGACCCAGGCTGGCCCGTGCTATCAGGGCGTGGTGGACGGCGTGTCCGACATCGGCATGAGCGCCTTCGCTGATACGCGCGGACGTTTTCCGCTGCTGGAAGGGTTGGACCTGCCTGTCGGGTATCCCGATGGTGCCGCCGCGACGCGCATCGCGAACACGCTGGCCGCAAAGTACAGGCCCGCCGAGACGCAGGATGTGAAGCTGCTCTACGTGCATGCCCACGGACCGGCGGTGTTGACCTCGACAAAGCCGGTCGTGACGCTGGCAAACATGAAGGGGCTCAAGGTCCGGGCCACGGGGGTCGGCTCGAATGTGGTTGAGCGCCTCGGCGGCCTGCCGATCAGCATGCCGCAGAGCGAGACCTATGAGGCCCTCCAAAAGGGCGTGGTCGACGCGACCTTCTGTCCGGTCGAGACGCTCAAGGACTGGAAGCAGGGCGAGGTCATCCGTTGCATGACTGACTGCAGGTGCATCGGATACACGACCGCGTTCTTTGTGGCGATGAACCCGGCGACGTGGGCCCGGTTGCCCCTCGACGTTCAGAAGACCATCGAAGCGGTGGACGCCGAGTGGGTCATCAAGCACGGCCAAGCGTGGAGCGCCGCGGACGCCGCCGGCCTCACCTACATCAACGAGTTGAAACGCGACATGATCCCGTTAACCGCCTCCGGGCAGGCCGCGTGGATCGCGAAAGTGAAGCCGCTGTTGCAGGACTATGCGGCACAGGCGGCACAAAAGAATCTGCCCGGCGAGGCGTTTCTCAAAGATCTGCAGGCGGCGGTTGCCGAAACGCGTGCGGCGCAGGGCCAGTGATCGTGCCCGGCATGTGCCTGTTAAACCGCCGGGTCCTTTTAGGCAACGTGGCCGGTCAGGCACGCCGTAACCGCAGCGGCGGTGACGCCGAGGAGCTTGACGCGCTTCAAGCGTGAGGCGTCGCCGGTGAGGATCTCGACTGAGCGTTTTGGGATGCCGAAGGTTTTGGCGAACAGTGCGACGAGTTCCGCGTTGGCCTTGCCGTCCACCGGTGGAGCTTGGAGGCGCACGCGCAGCCACTCGGGAGCGGCTCCCGCGATTCCGGACGTGGAGGCGCGCGGAGTGGCTTTGACGGTCACGATGCAGCCGTCGCGTGTGGGGAGGAGCCAGTTCATCAGTTGAACAGGGGCGAGTGGATGAGTTTAAAAAGGCCGAGGCAAATGCTGTTGTACATCATGTCCACGATAAAGAAGAAGATGAGCGGCGTGAAATCAAACCCCATGCCGCCGACCCGGTGCCGTGCGAAGCGGCCCAGCAGGAGCTCGACCCCTTCGCTGCAGATGATCACCGCGCCGCGCGCCTGCAACACCGCTGCGGCGAGATTGCCGAGAATGAGGATGAAGAGCGTCCGCGTCAGCATCGCCAGACCGTCGGCGAAGGAGAGCGCGGCCAGCCAGACGGTTTTCAGCACCTGGGACAATAACGGGCCTGCTAAAAAGGGTGAGCCGCCGACCGGTTTGGCGCTTTCCGTTATCTGGCTGATGGTGCTCAGGACTCCGGTGCGCGAGACGGTGAAGGCCAACAGGGCGTGTAGCATGAGCAGGACGGCGGGCTGGGCGAGCAGCGGCAGGCGCGAGAAGGGGCGTGCGAAAAAGGCGAAGGCCTCGGTGGCGCGGGTGGTGCGTAAGGGCGGCGTGATGAGCCGCACCAGCAGGTAGACGGTCCAGAGCTTGAGCAGAAACGCCGCGAAGTGGAGGAGGCTGAAGAGCAGCAGGGGGGAGAGCTTTCCGCCGATGGCCAAAGGCGAGAAATGGAAGAAGGTGCCGAGCTGGATGGTCCAAGTCGCCTGTAACCGCAAGAAGAGGATTGTCTTGAAAAGAACGCCAAAGAGCAGGATCACCGCGGCGGCGGCCGACTCGGGCAGGTAGAGCACCGGCCGCAGAAAGGCGAGGATGGCATCGGTGATCTTAACCGTGCCCGAAAGGAACGGGTTAAAGTAAAACTCTTTGTCGGGCGCCGACCAGAGCCGAACCCAAAAGAGCAGCAGCAGGATATTGAACGCGATAATCAAATAGTCCATAACGATTCCGGTTTGGAAACAGCGGTAAGGATACGGGTAAACAGAAGGTTCATCAAGGCGAAAGGCGGCGAAAGGCGGCGTGAAAGCCGGAACGCGAAAGCCGGAAGGGGCGAGCCGTTGCTCACGGGGAGGAGGAAGACGGGCGGTTGACAGAGCGGCACTCGTTTGGTTATTATGCCAATTAACAAAACAACAAGAGGGCTTATGACCAAACGGGACAAGGCGGTTCTGACGGCGAAGACGCGGGTGCTCAAGGCGCTGGCGCATCCGGCGCGGCTGTGGATGGTGGAGCAGCTGGCCGTCGGCGAGCGCTGCGTGTGCGAACTGGTGGAGGGGCACGATCTCGATTTTTCGACGGTCTCCAAGCACCTGCTGGTGCTGAAAAACGCGGGCGTGGTGGAGGATGACAAGCGCGGCAAGCAGGTCTTCTATTCTCTGAAGGTGCCGTGCGTGCTGAATTTCATGCACTGTGTTGAGGCGGTGATCAAGGGGGAAGGCTGACGCATGGACTGGAAAAAAGAGTGGAAAAAGCTGGCGTGGATCTTGGCCGGATTCTTGGCCTGCTTCTATCTGCCAGTGGGGCATGTGCGGTTTGACCGTGCGGTGCTGGAGGCGATGAAGCTGCTCAGGTGGTACGCGCAGGAGCATGTGTTGCTGTGCCTCGTACCGGCTTTTTTTATTGCGGGCGCGATCGGCGTGTTCGTCAGCCAGAGCGCGGTGATGAAGTATTTCGGCCCGAAGGCGAATAAGTTGCTGGCCTATGGTGTGGCGTCCGTTTCGGGAACCATCCTTGCCGTGTGTTCGTGCACGGTGCTGCCGCTGTTTGCGGGCATCTACATGCGCGGCGCGGGGCTGGGTCCGGCCATCGCTTTCCTGTATTCGGGTCCGGCCATCAACGTGCTTGCGATCGTGATGACGGCGCGGGTGCTGGGCTACCAGATCGGTCTGGCGCGGGCTATTGGCGCGGTGGTGTTCAGCGTGGTGATCGGCGCGCTGATGCATCTGATCTTCCTTAAGGAGGAGCGGGCCAAGGCAGCGCAGGCGCAGGAGGTCTTCATCGAGGCGGACGACAGACCCGCGCGCGCGCTGTGGCAGACGGCCCTCTATTTCTTCAGCATGTCTGCGATCCTGATCTTCGCGAACTGGGCGCGGCCCGCCGAGACCTCGGGTGTCTGGCATGCGATCTTCGCGGCGAAGTGGTGGCTGACGGCGGGTTTCGCGGCGGTGTTGGGCGTCGCATTGTGGCGATTTCTGGGCGTCCGGGCGTGGCAGGTCGCGCTGGCTGCGGCACCGGTGGTGCTGGCTGCGGTCCTTGTTCCATCGAAGCCGATGGTGGCTTTCACGGTGGGTTCCGTGGCGCTTGGCGTGCTGACGTTCCGGGGCAAGGGCGAGATGGGCGAGTGGGGCGACCAGACGTGGGGCTTCGCCAAGCAGATCACGCCGCTGCTCCTGGGCGGCGTGCTGGCAGCGGGCTTCTTCCTGGGCACGCCGGAAGCGAAGGACGCGGGCATTTTGCCGAACCGCTGGATCCAGGCGATGGTCGGCGACGATCCGTCGGTGTTTTACGGCTTCGTGGGCGGTACGGGGGGCGTTCCCGGCTGGCTCGGAACGGTCTGGCCGCTGTGGACGAACTTCATCGCTTCACTGGTCGGCGCCTTCATGTATTTCGCCACGCTGACGGAGGTCCCGATCGTGCGCGGGCTGATGGACAGCGGCATGGGGCAGGGTCCCGCGCTGGCGCTGCTGCTGGCCGGTCCCGCGCTGTCGCTCCCGAGCATGCTGGTGATCAACTCGATCATCGGGCCGAAGAAGACGTTTGTCTATGTGGCGCTGGTGGTCGTGATGGCGACTTTCACGGGCATGATGTTCGGCTGGTACATGGGTTAAGAAAGGAGCTAAACGATGAAGAAGATTCAGATTCTGGGCACGGGCTGCCCGAAGTGCAAGACGCTGATGGCCAACGCCGAGGCGGCGGTCCAAGCGCTAGGCGTAGAGGCGCAGTTTGAAAAGGTCGAGAAGATCGCGGACATCATGAAGTTCGGCGTGATGGTGACGCCGGCGCTGGTGGTGGACGGGGTTGTGAAGAGCGCGGGCAAGGTGCTCAGTTCGGACGACATCAAAAAGTTGTTGGCATAGGAAACGTCATGAAAAACGGCAAGAATATCGCGATTGTCGCGGCGGTGGTCGTCGCGGCGGGTGCTATAGTGTTTCTGAAGCAAAGCAAACAGGCCGCGCCGCCGGCAGGGTTAGCGGCGCAAACGGGCGTGGCGGCATCCGCCCCGCAGGGCAAGGCGCTGCCGCGGCTGGTGGATCTGGGCGCCGGGAAGTGCATTCCGTGCAAGATGATGAAACCGATCCTCGACGATCTCAAAGCGACCTGCGCGGAGACGTTCAAAACGGAGTTCATCGACGTGTGGGAGAATCCGGATGAAGCCAAGAAATACGGCATCAACATCATCCCCACGCAAATATTTTTTGGGGTTGACGGCAAGGAGTTATTCCGTCACGAGGGCTTCTTCTCCAAGGAGGACATCCTCGGCAAGTGGAAGGAGTTCGGAGTGGGACAGAGTCATTGAGGGATTGTCCTGCCGACCCGAATCGACCCGCGTCGACCCGAGTCGATTCGGGTCGGAAAGTCGAGAGATGAGCCATGCAACAGGTGTTTACAGCACTCACACATGCGGTCGAGGGGACGCCCGCGATCGCGCTGGCCGCCGCGCTGGCGTGGGGCATCCTGAGCATCCTGCTCAGCCCATGCCATCTGGCGAGCATACCCCTGATCGTCGGGTTCATCGACAAGCAGGGCCGGATGACCACGCGGCGGGCGTTCACCATCTCGCTGCTCTTCGCGTTGGGCATCCTGATCACCATCGGGGTGATCGGAGCGGTCACGGCGGCGGCGGGCCGGATGATGGGCGACGTGGGGCGCTGGGGCAATTACGCGGTGGCGGCGATCTTTCTGGTCGTCGGGCTCTACCTGCTGGAGGTGATCCGGCTGCCCATGCCGAGCGCGGCACAGCCGGGTATGAAAAGCAAGGGCATGCTGGCGGCGTTCGTGCTCGGGCTGGTCTTCGGGGTCGCGCTGGGCCCCTGCACCTTCGCCTACATGGCGCCGATGCTGGGCGTGACCTTCCGTCTGGCCTCTACGAATCTGGCCTACGGCATCCTGTTGCTGCTGCTGTACGGCGTCGGCCACTGCGGGGTGATCGTGTTTGCGGGAACGTTCAGCGAGGTGGTGCAGCGATACCTGAACTGGACCGAGCAGTCCAAAGGCTCGCTGATCTTGAAGAAGGTCTGCGGCGTGCTCGTCCTGCTGGGCGGGCTGTATCTGATCTACACGGCGCGGTAGAAAAAAGCATGGACAGACTGACGACATTCGCGAACCGACGGTTGTACGACA
>CAZXVN010000040.1:0-7166 GCA_964643945.1 uncultured Lentisphaeraceae bacterium
CTTTATCAGCCAGACGTCCAGCGATCTCGCCCATCCAGGCGCGCTTGGCATGATCACGCAATCCGGCACAGCCAAAAACGACAATCACCTTCCCCGCAGTAAGTTCTCGTACGGTGCTCAAGGCGTTTTCCAAAGCGTTGAAATCATGCCCGTCGACCGGTCCGACATAACGCAGGCCGAACTCTTCAAAGAAAGCGTTCTGCAGCCACAGGCTCTTGACCGCCTGCTCCAGGCGGTGATAGATGCGGCGCAACGGCGTCATGTGCATGCGGTGGCCTGCGGCCTCCGCCGCGGCCTTGATACGGTTATAGCGCACGTTCGACAGCATTCGGCCAAGCCGCCGCGACAGCGCGCCGACATTCTCGGAAATCGACATCTCGTTGTCGTTGAGAATGACAATGACCTTGCTTTGCATATCTTCGAGGTTGTTCAACGCTTCGAGCGATATGCCGTTGGTCATCGAGCCGTCGCCGATCACGGCGACCACATGGCCTGCGCCGCCGTGGCGGTCGCGCCCGACCGCCATGCCCAAAGCGGCGGAGAGCGCCGTGCCCGCATGGCCCGCCACGAACGCATCGTACGCGCTCTCTTCGGGCTTGGGGAAACCAGAGAGCCCGTCATGCTGCCGCAACGTGGCAAAGCGGTCACGCCGGCCGGTCAACAGTTTCCACGCATAGGTCTGATGCCCCACGTCCCAAAGGACTTTATCCGCTGGCGGCGTAAAGCTCCGCAGGAGTGCGATGGTGAGTTCGACCGTCCCGAGGTTGGAAGCAAGATGTCCGCCTGTCCGGCTCACGGTTTCAAGAATGACCGTGCGCAGTTCGTCGGCCAATCCCGGCAGCTGTTCCAGAGCGAGAGCCTGTATGTCTTGCGGGGTGCGGAGGGTGTTCAAAATGTCAGACATGCGTTTCTCTTAGGGGTTCGTTGCTCCGCCGGGGACCCGTCGTTTCAAGATCTGAAGGGTCGTGCAGTTCTGCCCAAAGTTGGGCACCTCTTGCACCCCGGCGTAGTTGCGTCCCAGTAAACTCAAGAACCGTTGGCTGTCTTCCTGCGGCACCGCATCCATCACCGGCGAGCGGATCGCGAGACCATAGCCGCTGAAGGCCGCGACGCTGCACGGCGCAGACGCCAACAGCGCGGCCAGACGGCTTTTATTCATGACGTGAAAGCGGGCTGCGGCCTCATCGCTGAGGGCTGGAAAATAGGAGAACGGTCCCATATCGAGCCCCTCCGGCACGCGCATCCCTGCCTCAACCGCCAGATACACGTCTTGCGTCAAAAGCACCTCGTCCTTCTCAGCCAAGGCACGCACATCATGTGCCGTCATGCGCAACAGCGCAAGGTCAGGCAGCGACTTGCGGACGACCCAGAAACGGTCCTGCCGCACAACAAACCACTCCTGCGTGAGCGGAGAGCAGAACGTCGACAGCAGCGCAGCCAGCACCCAGAAAAGGCAGAGGTAGCCGCGCAGTTCCCCGGACGAGGTGCTGTTCGCAGCCCAGCCTGCCAGCGCCGCAACGAGCAGCCCCATCACCGGAACCTGATAATCGTCATACGGATACGGGCTGGCGAGTTGAACCAGAAGCACCGCCAGAAACGCGCACAGCCAGAGACTCGGCCAGATTCTTCCGCAACACTCGCTTTCCGCCGGCACATTTAAAGCCGCGCACGGCGCTGCGGCAGGCCCTCGAAGAAGCCGGAGGATCACGAGCGCCAGACCCAGCAAACACGCGGGGAGATAAGCGCGCACCGTCCGCGCCAGCGACCCGACCAGGAGAAACAGGTCGTGGCCGCCACGCGCCGCATGGAAACTCTGTGCGAAAAAGAACTGCTCGCGCGACTCCAGCAGCACCGGGCCGTACACCACGGCCAAACCCATGCCGCCGCCCAGCGCGAACCAGAAAAACGCCGCGCCGGTCTTCCGGCAAGTCGCCAGCAGCCACAGCGCCGTGACCGGCAACAGGACCCCCAGCGACAGCCGTGTCCCTGCGGCCAGCGCAACGAGCAAGCCCGCCGCCAACGCCCACATGCCAGACCTCCACGACCGCGTCTTGTTGCCAGGCGACAGGCAAAGAGGGAGCACCCCATACCCGCCCAGCAGCAGACACGAAGCCAGCGCGTACGTTTTTGGAATCGTGGTGAAATAGACGTGATACAGATTGCAAGCCGTCAGCGCGAAGGCCATGATCCCCGCCTCGGCGGCACGCGGCGGCGGCACCGCACGCCGCGCCAGCAACGCCGCCAGCACACACCCCGACAATCCCAGACAAGCCGTCAGCAGCCTTCCGCCGAGCACGCCGTAAGGCGACCAGAGCCCTGACAGGAGCGCGTAGACCTGCGGCATCAGCGGCCCTTGGGTGAAAAAGAAGTCCCGATACACCGTCGCGCCGGCGGCCACACGGCGGGCGGCATACAGATACCAGCCCTCATCCTGATTCAGGTTGCCGAACCAGACCGCAACACCATACAGCACAAGTGCCGCGCCAACCACCAGCACCGCCGAACTCCAGACACAGACCTGATGACCCCTCTTACGGAGCATGAACCGTTCCCCAAACTGTTTGAAAACCGTCAGTTTATCACATCCAGCACAAGGCCTGCAATGTCGCCTGCACACTCAGCCGCGCTTTTTCAAAATCGCCTGCAGCCGATCCAGCCCCACTTGATACCCCTGGCCACACATGTGACAGAATACGTGCGCCGGACGATCTTCGAGGATCATCGCCTTCAGGTCGCTCACGGACAGGCCTGTGAGCAGATTCTCCACCCGCTCGATCGAACACCGACAGGCAAACTGGAGCGGCTTCGGTTTCTGAAACACGCAGTCGGACAGCCCCGCGGTCTCACTGATCGTCGCCAGCGAGGCGGATGCTTCAAGGCACTCGATCAGTGTGCTGTCCTCGACAAGCCGCGCGATCCGGCTGAACACATCCTGATTGCCGTCCGGCAGACATTCAATCAGCAAGCCGCGCGCGCCATCGATAAACCCGCCGTAAGCCAAGGCCGAAATCTGCACCAACACCTGACGTTGCAGCGACTGCCGATAATACTGCTCGATCCCTTTAATCACCGAGGCCGGTGTCACCTCGGTGGCGGCGCTCGACAGGATTTTTCCGGGAAGGGAGCGGATAATCTGCACCTCAGCCCAATCCCCCAGCGCGGCGGAAGCGTCGAGTTCCTCGCAAGCGTCCAAATCATTCAGCACCTTGACCTGAGTGTAGCCGCGCAAGCCGCCGTCCGCATTCGCCTCGACCAACACGCCGCCGACCGGGCCGGAGACCCGCAGCCGCAGCGTCACCGTCTCCTCGGGCCGAGAAAGCTCCGAGCCCAACAGTGCCACGCCGACCAGCGCCTCGGCCTGAATGAGTCCTGCGGTCGGGCCGCAGAGATGGCTGCGCTCCAACTCGCGGGCTGAGTCGGTTACCTCCCCATAGATGATGTTGATTTTAGCGGTGGGCGAAAAGGCCGACATCAAACTGTCGGCGGTTTTTGACATGATCATGCTAGCCTCAGCTTCCTCGGGCGCCTAGGCGGAAAACCCAGGCGTTCATCCGCGTGCCGGCTGCCCGGTCACCGCCAGCACCTTCGCGTGAAATAAAACGCGCAAGGCTTCCAGCCGCCGCAACTGCCGTTCGAGCGACCATAAGGCAAACCGCCACTTTCGCGTAAAGGCGTACTGTTGGCGCAACTGCGGGTCAAAGGCGTCAAACTGCTCGCGGCGCACCGAGTAATTCCAATGCATCTCGCGTGTTTTGAACTCCAGGCCGTCGAAAAACCGGTCGGCCAGCTCGTCCAGTTTGACGGCCTCTTTGTGATGAAGCCAATACCGGTGTAACACCTTCGCGTAACTAGTGAGATAGAAATCAAACAGCGTGTTCAGGTTCTCCTCGGTGTAGGAGGTGTCTGGCCAGCCGAACGCCCCGCGGATCGAGCACAGCATCACGCGCATGGGCATCTCGCGTTTGCTTTTGATGTCGTAGGCGCACTCGAACACCTCTTTACCCTCGCCGAACCGGCAGCTCCGGACCTCGGGAAGATATTTTTTCAGCACCAGATTCTGAGCGGCCGCATCGCCGAGAAGCGTCCCCAGCGCATACACCACATCGGGATCCTCGTCCGACTCGCTGCCGCCGAACTCGCCGGCCCGCTGAAACAGCCGAGGGGGAATATCGTCCAGCGGTTCACCCGGACAACGGTTGCGGATGAAATAGTTCATTTCGCGGCCGGCTTGGCTGTCGAGGCGCATCAGCAACCGATAGTCGCCAAAGCCGACACCCAGCGCCTTAAAAGCTTGCACGCGGGCAAGCATATAACTGCCATAGCCCGGCTTCTTCAACTTCAGCCGTTTTTCGATCAGGCTCATGCAAAGCGGCCGACGGTTGGTTTTAAACACGATTTCGCGCGTGATGCCGTCGCCAACCGCGACAGGGTCGCTGTCGGACCGCACCTCGTACACGTTGGCATACTCCACCCTTTCGTCCTGGCTCATCATCTGCTCGACATTCGCCAGAAGCACGCGAGTCCGCTCATCCGCACCCGGATGAAAATCGGCCCTTCCGCCGCGGAAGGTCGCGCCGGGCAACGCCGTGCGCCGGTCATCAAAGGCGGGCACCACCGAATCGCCGGGACCGGAATAAACCTCGCCGGTCAGGTGCATGTACAGCGTCTCGACGAAATCGTCGCTGCTGTCATCCGCGAGTTCGGGGCGTTCGAGAGAGGCCTTAAACAGTTGATCGATCTCGCGAAACCGCATCACAACCGCCGCGGGAGTCAGCCGCTTCAGCGCAATCCCCTCCATGAGCGTCTCCAACTCGGGCACGAGCCGTAGGAACGCCTCGCCACGCCGCAGGCCGAACAGCTCGATCTCATGGTGCCCGTGAAACTTGGGCGCACGCATACAGGAACGCACGTCGCCTTCGAAAATCGAAACCAGCTCGCGCAGGCAGCCGATAAATTTCGCGTAGTCAGCCTCGGCCTGCCCGCCCATTTTGTGAAAATCAGAATAGGAAAGAAAGTGTACGCCTTTCGCGCTGTGATAGTAGCGCAGGCAGGAGTTGATCCGCGTCCGGCTTGCGTTCAGAGCCAGTTCCATCTCGCGCCGCGTCCAAGCCAACGGCTTGATCCGCCACTCCTGACCCTGCCGCCGGTAGAAATCCACCGTCGTATCCGTGCGCTCGACCATCACGACCGCGTCGAGTGTGAACCCGACACTCTGGAGCCAGTCATCGGCCGCCGTAATCAAGGCCGCAGGGACCTCGCGCTGCGAAATCTCGATCACGCCGTTCACCACATTCGCGCAGACGATGCTGTCCTGCAGGAGCCGGCTGCGTTGCGAAGCCGGCACTCGGCCAAGATTCCACAGTTGGCCCGACAGCAGCGGCAGGGCCGCCACCGTGTGGTTGCCGGTCGTCAGCGTCAGGATATAACCGCTGGCCCCTTTTACCAGATCCTGCTTGCGCACGATCAGGATCGGGTTGTGGTTCTTCAGGTGCTTCCAGACATCCTTCTCAAAGACGAAGGTGTCGCCCCCCCAGTCGTACCCGCAGAACACACGCTCGTGCCCCGTGGTCTGCAACGTCACGTACGCTGGCTTTTGCCGGGCCTCACGCCGCACGCGCGCGATGAACTGTTGCATGGTGGTCTTGATGTTCATGTGACGCCGTTCGCTTCTCTCACGGCCCGCCGCCGGACGTCCCCGATCCGCCGCATCGACTCTGCTCTCGGACGATCAGTTCCTCGGCCAGGCCGCCCAGCGCATCGAGGCCGCAAGCATCCGCAGCTTCCAACAGGTTTTCCAGCGCAGGGAACACATGCCGGATGAAATCCTCTTGGCCGACAGACGCCAGCCGCCCGTATGCGCCTAAAGCCTGAATCAGCCGTTGCACCGCACCCTCAGAAAACAGCTGCGCCGCCTCCGGGTGCTCGGGATGGCACGCCCCGTATTCCGCAACGAGCCGAACCCTTAAATCCGCGGGAATCTTAACATAGGGGTCGTACAAAAGAGAAGCCAGATCATACGCGGCCGCACCCAGCCGCATGCCCTGAAAATCAATGAAGACAAAGTTTTTGCCGCGGAACAGGATGTTGCTGGACTGGCAGTCGCGATGAACCACCACCTGCCGCACGCCCTGCAGACGTTTCGAGACCGCAGACAACTCCTTCGCGACCGCCTCCGGCAACGCCTCGTACCCATAGCGGTTAACCAGCAGGTGCTCTTCGAACAACCGATGCTCGCCCGCATACAAGGCCGCGTCAAACGGCGGCTCCAGTTGCGTCTCCGTCTCCCTCACGCGCCGTGTGCCTTCACGGTGCAGGTGGGCCAGCGCGCCCACCACCGCACGGTACCCCGTCACGGCCTGGCCGGGATGCTCCTCCATGCGCTTCTGCAAGGAGTCGTCGCCCCAGTCTTCGAGCACCAGACAACGCGCGTCCGGCAGGTCAGCCAAAACGGCTGGCACCGGCACGCCGGCCGCAGCCAGCACGGCGGCGTGTCCGCTGTACCGCGCATTTTCCGGCCGCTCAAGGCTGTACCGGATATAGATCGCCGAATGGTTCCCGTTGTACAGCCGCCAAAAACTCCGGCTGGAGCCGCGCACGCCCAGACAAGCAGCCGCCGTCCTCTCCGGATCCCATCCCAAGGCCGCAAGGGCCGCCGGCATCGCCTCGTCATCCGCGCACCTCGCCGCGACACAGGCCACGCCGGCGAGCGTGCCGCCGACACCGCCGCCCGCCACCACCGCCTGCCGCAGCCTGCTGCCAGGCTCCACGCGGGCCCCGCCGCACACGATGCTGTCGCAGCCCTTCACGCCCGCACCCACCGATGCGTCCGCACCC
This sequence comes from uncultured Lentisphaeraceae bacterium, assembly GCA_964643945.1. Classification (GTDB taxonomy): domain Bacteria; phylum Verrucomicrobiota; class Kiritimatiellia; order RFP12; family UBA1067; genus JAHFSX01. The sequence continues at coordinate 6,835 of CAZXVN010000040.1, forward strand.
ACACAGAAGAAATGCGCCTCGCCTTTGCCGCACCTGTCGGCCTGCGCGTCGTAAAGCCCGCCGCCCGGCTTCCCCCTCGCCGCCCGGCGCTTCACATCGGCATGGATTCGCAGATAGGCTTCGACCGTGCCGGCGTCATCCCAATAGCTGTCAGGCACCTCGGCCCCGTCCACAAACACGTTCTTCTGCATCGCCTGCGTATAGGCGTCCACCAGCGTGCTGAACGGACGGTCGGGCAGAAACTCAAAAATGCGCGGCGCGACCAGTTGCAGCCCGCAGAACGTGAAGGTGCCCGGGACGCCGGGCGTCGGGCTCTGGTAACAGGTGATGCG
>CAZXVN010000041.1:0-2500 GCA_964643945.1 uncultured Lentisphaeraceae bacterium
AACGGCCGCCACAACGCGTCGGGGTGCCGCGTGAACCACCTGTCCACATTCTCGGGATCTTCCGCGCCGCACGCCACGCGGCCGCAAAGCAGAAGCCCTGCCGCCGCCAGCGCCCGCCGCACACGCCCCGCCTGTTTACCGAACAAGACCATGAATCGCCCCCAACGTCTGCCAAATCTTTTTCAGGTCCTTGAACGCCACCGCGTTCGCCTTGTCCGAAAGCGCCTCAGCCGGATTCACATGCGTCTCCATGAACACGCCGTCCACGCCGGTCGCCGCCGCCGCACGCGCCAACGCCGGCGCCCAGCGCCCGTCGCCGCCGCTCATCTTGCCGGCCCCGCCCGGACGCTGCACGCTGTGCGTGGCGTCAAACACCACCGGATAACCGAACTCGCGCATAATCAGCAGACTGCGCATGTCGGCCACCAGGTTGTGATACCCGAAGCTGGCGCCGCGCTCTGTCAGAATGATCTGGGTGTTGCCCGTGCCGACTATCTTGTCAATCACGTTCGCCATGTCCTCAGGCGCCATGAACTGGCCCTTCTTGACGTTGATGACCTTGCCCGTCTCGGCCGCCGCCACCACCAGATCGGTCTGCCGACAGAGGAACGCCGGGATCTGCAGGATGTCCACCACCTCGGCGGCGACCGCCGCCTGCCCGGGCTCGTGAATGTCGGTCAGGATCGGCACATGAAACCGGTCGCGCACCTCCTGCAAAATCGCCAGCCCCTCGAAAAGCCCCGGCCCGCGGTAGGAATCCACCGATGTCCGGTTGGCTTTGTCGAACGACGCCTTGAACACCAGCGGCACCTCCAGTTCAGCCGCCAGCCGCACCAGTTTCGCAGCCAGTTCCATCGTGCCTTGCACCGATTCGATCACACACGGTCCCGCAATGAATGCCAGCTTCTTGCCGCCAAACACCACGTTGCCCGCTCTCACCGGCTTTATCTTTTCCATACAATCATCCTCGCTTGCCCGATTCCCGAGCGCCTTTTCTCAGTTTCGAGTTCCCAGTTTCTGGTTTCTCGTCTGGAGGATCGCTTCCGCCGCCGCCGCATCTTCCGGCGTATCCACGCCCACGCCTTGCTCCTCGGTCTGAATCACCGCGATGCGCCCGCCGATGTACAGCGCACGCAACTGCTCCAAGCACTCGGCCTTCTCCAGCGCGCACGGCGGCTCTTTGACCAGCCGCTTCAGAAACGCCCCGCGGTAGGCATAGATCCCGAGGTGCCGCAAAGAGAGCCCCGACGCCAAATCCGCCTCGCCGTCGCGGCAACAGGGGATCGGCAGGCGCGAGAAGTAGAGCGCCCCGCCATCCTGCGCCAACACGACCTTCACCACCGTGCGCGCTTCAAGATCGCGCTTCGTGCGGATCGGACACGCCGCCGTCGCCATCGCCCAACCCGAATCGTTCTGCATGCATGTCGCCAACGCATCGATCAGCCCGGGGTTGATCAGCGGCTCATCGCCCTGGATGTTGATCACGATGTCATCGTCGTTCGGCTGCGCGGCCTCGGCCACCCGGTCCGTTCCAGAGGGATGATCCGCCCGCGTCATCACCACCTTGACGCACCCGCGCACCGCGTCGGCGATTCGCACGTCGTCTGTGGCCACCAGCACCTCGTCCAACGCCTGCGCCTGTTTGACTGCCTCAACCACCCATTGCACCAACGGTTTTCCGCAGAGCAGATGCAAGCTCTTGCCGGGAAAACGCGTCGAGCCCCAGCGCGACGGGATCACACCAATGACACGCATACTGAAATTTCCTGTACTGTTCTGATATGCTCATATTTTCGTTGTTCCGGCTGTGAGAGTCAAGGCCATTATCGGCCCTGATCGGTTTAAAACCGGTTCCCCTCCTGCCTCTAAAAACATACCCTTTACACCGTCTTTTTTTTCGATATACTTCCCCCCGTTTCATTTTCCCCGGATTCCGTCAGAACAAACGGAGTTTTTCATTCGTTAAGCCAAGCAAGGAGCGATTATAATGAAGGTTCCCTTTTACGGGCATGTCCGTCAGTACACGAATATCAAGAGCGAGATCGACGCCAACATCAAGACGGTGATTGAAAGCGGCGAGTATGTCATGGGCCCGATGCTTAAGAAATTCGAGACGGAGTTCGCCCAGTTCTCGAAAACCCAGTACGCCGTTGGCGTGGCCAACGGCACGGATGCCATCTGGCTGGCCCTCCTCGCCCTCGGCGTCGGTCCCGGCGACGAAGTCATCACCCACACCAACACCTTCTTCGCCACGGCCGAGGCCATCTGGTTCACCGGCGCGACGGCCGTCTTCGTCGACTGCGACCCGAAGACAAAATGCATCGACCCCGCAGAAATCAAAGCGGCGATCACCCCGAAAACCAAGGCGATCATCCCCGTGCACCTGTACGGCCAGTGCGCCGACATGCGCGCCATCCGCAAAATCGCGGACAAGCATAAGCTCGTTGTCATCGAGGACAACGCGCAGGCCATCGACGCCGCCGGGCCCGATTTCCGCGTC
>CAZXVN010000042.1:0-18582 GCA_964643945.1 uncultured Lentisphaeraceae bacterium
ACGCTGCGCTGGGCCAGGGCCGTCCCTTCGGCGAGGCCGCCAGCGAAGGCCGCAAGCACCTGGCCGCCAATCCCGACCGCTGGGCCGGACTCCAGCCCCGCCCACTGCAGGACTGGTTCGTGCCCGTCGTCTATGAAGCCGCTCCCATCCACCTGCTGCCGCCCAGAGCCGCCGTGCCCGGCCTCCAACTCAACCGCCCCGAACTCGACCCCGCCCAGACCAACCCCGCCCTCCGCCGCCACGTGCCCGACACCGGCTTCGTGGGCCGCGACGAAACCCTGCTCATGCTCGACCGCGCCTTCGACCAGCACCCCGTCGTCCTCCTGCACGCCTACGCCGGCCAGGGCAAATCCGCCACCGCCGTCGAGTTCGCCCGCTGGTACTCCCAGACCGGCGGCCTCGGCCCCCAGCCCGCCGTCCTGCTGACCTTTTTCGAGAGCCACACCGACCTGACCGACGTGCTGAACCAGCTCGGCCAGGCCTTCGCCCCGGCCCTGCAAGCCGGCGGCATCGAGTGGCACGCCCTGAACGACAACGCCGCCCGCCGTCGCCTCGTCCTCCAGATTCTCCAGCAAATCCCCGTCCTTTGGATTTGGGACAACGTCGAGCCAATCGCCGGCTTTCCCGCCGGGACCGAATCCGCCTGGACGCCTGCCGAACAAGCCGAACTGGCCGACTTCCTCAAGCAGATCAAGATCGCCAAGGGCACCCAAGCCCGCATCCTCCTCACCTCCCGGCGCGACGAACAGGCGTGGCTCGGCGGCATCCCGCACCGCATCGAAATGCCCCGCATGAGCAACAGCGACGCCGCCAACCTTGCCCGCAGTCTCGGCACGGAGCGGAAGATCGCCCGCGAGGAAATCGCCGACTGGCAGCCGCTCCTCGACTACTGCCACGGCAACCCGCTGACCCTCCGCGTCATTGTCGGCCAGGCCATCCGGATGAAGTTGAGCGGCCGGGAACCCATTGCGGCCTTCGTGGAAGCCATCCGCAGCGGCGAGCAAGCCATCGAAGACACCGACGAGCGCCAGGGCCGCGACAAATCCCTCGGCGCCTCGCTCGACTACGGCTTCCGCAACGCCTTCAAGGACGACGAACTGCCCCTCATCGCCCTGCTCCACCTGTTCCAAGGCACGGTGGATGTGGATGCGCTCGAAGCGATGGGCAAAGGTGACCACGCCCTGCCCGAACTCAAGGGCCAGACCAAGGAACACCTGACCAGCGTGCTGGACCGGGCCCGGGAAACCGGCCTGCTGACTCATATGGGCAGCACCTGGTACACCATCCACCCGGCCCTGCCGTGGTTCCTCCGACAACTCTTCGCCCGGCACTACGACGGGCGGCAAGGGCGCTCCGCCGCTACCGCCGCCCTCCGGGCCTGGGTCGAAGCCATCGGCGCACTGGGAAGTTACTACCACGACCAATTCATTGACGGTAACCGGGACGTCATCCAATACCTCGTTTTAGAGGAATCCAACCTGCTGCATGCCCGCCGCACCGCGCGCCGTCACGGTTGGTGGTTGAGTCCCGTCATCTCCGCCATGCAGGGTCTTCGGGTTCTGTACGAATACCAAGGTCGTCTTTCCGAATGGTCCCGGTTGTATGTCGTCGACTCGGTGCTGGTGCGTCGGACTACGGGCAAGGGCGGACTGAAGGGCGCGGATCTGCACATTCTCGCTATGGCCGATCAATGCGTGAATGTCGCGGGCGTGGTCGAAGTCAAGTCGGGCCACAAGTCGGCGGAGGCGCTCGCCGCACAACTCGACAAGCACGTCCATCGGGCGCGGCAGGGATTGATCGTCGCGGACGAAACGTATCCGACCGGGAAGGTTTCCATCGGTTCGGGAAACAGCGGCGACGTCGTCCGTATCTCCGTTCATCCGCAGTTGAAGGAGGGATCATGTCGTTTCAGATGTTCCATGGGATATGCCCGGAAATCGGGATAAGCGAGACCCGGAGCGTGACGCTCTCGGCCAACGACGGCCACGGCCTGCCGGCGGATGCTTACGCCTTCCTTGAGATGTACTGCGCCGACGCGGGCTGTGATTGCCGCCGGGCATACTTCCAAGTCGTTGCCCTGAGCAACCCCGGCGTCGTGCTCGCTGTGATCACCTGGGGCTGGGAGCCGCTGGCGTTCTACCGGCGGTGGGGCCGCTATCCGGAAGCCGCGAAGGACGCGAAGGTCATGAAGGGACCCGCCCTCGCACCGCTGAACAGGCAGTCGGCGCTGGCGCCCGCGCTGCTTGAACTGGCCAATGCCGTTCTCCTTTCGTCGCCGGAGTATGCCGAGCGCATCAAGCGGCACTACACGCTGTTCCGAGGGAAGATCGATGGTCGAAAAGGCGAGGGTTCTGAGAAAAGGCGACAACTACATGACCGCTGAGTTACAGAAGGAGAATTCGATGCTCATCCGTCTCGAACAGCGGGGCTTCATACGGAGGGTTCCCCATCAGGCAAGAGGCATCGAACTCACCGTCAACCCGGACTGGATTCCGCCTCTCGACCGGCCATTCAGACTTTGGCACTGACCCTCGTTGCATGTCTGTCGTTCTTTCGCTCGCCGTTTTTTCGTCGTTTTTCGTTGTTGACACGCAAACCGTACAGATGTACGGTACTAACAATCATGGATGACCAAAGGCAACTGACATCCCGCCAGAGGGCGGTCTTGGCGTATATCCAGGCCGAGACCGATGCGCGCCGACATCCGCCAACGGTACGGGAAATCTGCGCTCATCTCAAGATGTCGTCTCCGGGGACGGCCCACGACCACCTCGCCGCTTTGGAGAAGGCCGGATGGATCGAGCGCGGCCATGGCAGGGCTCGGTCAATCCGCCTGCTCAGGCGTCTGGCTGGCGTGCCGCTTGCCGGAGAGGTCGCGGCCGGCGTTCCCGTGCATGCCGACGAACAACAGGCGGCGTTTGTGCTCTTGAGCGAGGTGTTCGGGGGAGGGGAGCTTTTTGTTGTCAGGATTCGAGGCGACAGCATGAAGGACTGCGATATCCATGACGGCGACCATGCGGTTGTCCGAAAACAGGACGAGGTCGAAAGTGGCGAAATTGCCCTAGCGGTGCTGAACGACGAACAGACGGTCAAGAGGGTCATTAAGACGAGCGAGGGGATTTGCCTGCAGCCGGCGAACCCGGACTTCCGGCCGATCAAGGTTCAGGCAGAGGCCGGCGACTTCCGGGTGGCCGGTAAGGTGATAGGGATACTGCGGAAAGTTAGAAGTCATTGACGACTGCAGACGTTTCTGCGACAGTGCAATGACGGTTCTTGGACGGAAGACAGACGAATGACAGCGACGCAACAATTTCTTGCCGGTGCCTATACGGATCTGGGGTTCAGGGACGGCGCTCTGCTGACGCCGGCTGAGCCTCTTTCACAGCATACCGTCGCCGACTGGATGGAGCGCGGCGAGTGGCTCACCCTGGCGAAGTCCTTGGACATCGACAGGATCTTCTTCGTCGATAACAACCCCGTTGTGGTCTTCGCACATTCGGACAACCCCGACCCCGAAGTTCTGCGTCGGCTATACAACCGAATCTGGTGCATGGCGCGCCCCCGCTTTCTGTTTCTGGCCACGCCCGGCGAACTCGCCGTGTACGATCTGGCCAGACCACCGGTACGCACCGGCAAGTCACTTAACGGGGAAGACCGCCGGCTAGAACTTGTCCATAGCGCGGCCGAGGTTCAATCCAAACTGGCGGCATACGGCAGGGAAATGGTCGAGTCGGGCCAGGTCTTTGACGACAAACGGATCGGGGCGGCGACGTGCCGGGCGGATGGAGCACTCATCCGGGATCTTGGCGAGGTCCGTCGTATGTTGTTGGACGCGCAACTCCCTGACCGGTTTGCGCATGCGCTGATCGGACGGTCCATCTTCATCCGATATCTCGAAGATCGCAAGATCCTGGTTCCGGCCTATTTTGAAGACGTGGCCAAGGCTGATCCGACCTGGCAGAGGCTGCTGGAGGCGAAGACAGAGGAGGCGTGGATCGGGAGCGACGGCTCCCTTTTGCTCTACCCAAAAGTCCTCCGGAGCAAGTCATTCACCTACGCCCTTTTCCGCAAATTGGCTGCGGATTTCAACGGCGACATGTTTCCGTACAGTAGGGAAGAAGAACGCGCCGTGACGGCGGAACAGTTGAAGAATCTCAGCGGGTTCCTGCTCGGCGATCCTCGTCACGACAGCCTGTTCTTCTTCGCCTATCGGTTTGAGGTCATCCCGATCGAGCTTATCAGCGCCATCTACGAGGAGTTCTACAACGCGGAGCAAGAACGGGGAAAGACGCACGGTTCTCACTACACGCCGCCGGAACTGGTCGAGTTCGTCCTTTCCCAGACGCTGACGGAAGCGCGGCTGGCGCAGAGTCCGCGTATCCTTGATCCCGCCTGCGGCTCCGGCATCTTCCTTGTCGAGGCCTTCCGCCGCGTCGTTCGCTATCGAAGCAGGAAACAAGGCCGGAGACTCAACCAGCAGGAGCTGCGGAAGATCCTGCGCGAACAGATCGCCGGGATCGACATCAACGAAGATGCCGTCCGCGTGGCCGCGTTCAGTCTCTATCTCGCGTTCTTAAGTTATCAGGAACCCCGCGAGATCAATGAGAACCGGAGACTCCCGAATCTGAAATACGACAAGGCGGCTCCGGACGACGGCTCGAAAGAATGCTACGATGTCCTTCTGGTGTCGAACGCTTTCGAGGTGTCGGCGTTTGGCGCAGACGTTTCGTCCAAGTTCGCGAGCGGTTGCGCCGACGTCGTTGTCGGAAATCCGCCTTGGGGGACGGCCAAGCGCAGCGATGCCAAAGGGGTCGAGGCCTGCGACGGTGCCATGGAATGGTGTCGCAGCCGGAAGATGCCGGTCGGCGACAGGGAATTGTCGCAGGCGTTCATTCATCTGTCCTTGGAGCAACTCAGAGATGGCGGGGTCGCCGGTCTCTTGGTTTCGTCTGGCATCTTCTTCAAGCAGCAAGAGAAGAGTCAGGCGTTTCGTACCGCATGGCTGTCGAAGAGCAAGCTGCTGAACGTAACCAACTTTTCCCACCTGCGGCACCTCTTCTTCAAGGGAGGAGGGCGCTTCGCGGAGGCGTGCGCTCCTTTCGCCTCCGTCCTCTTCGAGAAGGCGCCATTCCGTGATGCGGAGCACCGCTTCGAATACTGGTCTCCGAAACTCACTGCCGCCGCCGAACGACTACAGGCCGTGGTTTTGCAGAAGACGGACATGCGTTTGCTTGGGCAAGCGGAAGTCATGCGTGACGACCGTCTCTGGAAAGTCTACTGGTGGGGCAGCCATCGGGATGCCAACTTCATTCGCGGTCTTGCCAGGTGGCCTTCCATCATTCATATGGCAGACCAAGAAGGCGGCATAGTCGTAGCAACCGGTAGCGGTATAAAAGTGGGCGGGGGGACAGGGTGTTGTGCGGAATGGCTTAAGAATGCACGAGAATTTCCTGCCGAGGCAATTACGCGATATGGTGATCTCGATGCAAATGTTCTTGTAAGTGCCCCCTCAAAGGTGTCCCGCCCGAGAGAATTGGGCCTTTTCGAGGGAGCAAGACTTATCTTCAAACAGTGTCCTGTGACGGTGGGCACAAATCCAGGCCAAATTATCGCGCGACTTGAATCGACGCCTTTTATTGTTCGCCATTCAGTCTACTCACTCAAGTTGCGTGCCCCAGCCCCATGGCAAGGAGAGGTTCTTCTTGGCGTTCTATGGTCTTCTCTTGCCCGATATTACTTTTTCCTGACAGCAAGTTCCTGGGGCACGTGGTACGACAAGATTGGTCTGGATGAACTCCGAACATTGCCAATAAGAATTCCCGATGACCCTGGGCTCCGTGACCGCATTGTCGCCATAGTGAACAAGCTTCGCCATTGGCAGCCTCAGGAGCAGACGCTCTTCACAGATGGTCTCTCCGAGGATGAGATCGCCAAGCAGCAAGTTGAAATGGAGAGCGAATTGGACGAGGCTGTCTTCGATCTCTATGAGTTGCTGCCGGCAGAGAGGGATCTCGTCCGTGACATGTGTACGTATGGCATCGACTTGTTCTACAACGCTCAGAAGAGCCTCGCCGTGCAAGCGGTCGATTTCTCGAAGTGGACGCTCCGTTGCGGCACGGTTCGCGAGATACCGAAGGAAATGAGCGGTCTGTCGCCGTACCTGCGCGGGTTTCTCGCTTCGTGGAACCAGCAACTGGCCCCGGAGGGCGAGTTCAACTGGCGTGTCGTGCGGCCGGGCAACCGAACGTCGCTGCTTGCGCTTTGTTTTTCCACACAGAAACGCGGCGCCAAGTCAACTCCGCAGGAACACGGCGGTGACGAAGCTTGGGACGACGCCCTCGCACGTATTGACGAGAATGCCCTCACGCCGCACGGTAGCCGGCGGATCTTCATTGACGGATTGATCCGCAGCGTATCGGAGCGCCAGATCACCATCATCAAGCGCAACGAGCGCCGTCTGTGGACGGCAAGCGCCGGACGCGAGGACGCGGAAGCCACACTCCATCAGGCGATCCGGCTGCAGGAGCTTCGACGCCAATGAGCATCCCCAGCACGCCCACAATCTTCGACAAGGACCTGTGGGGACAGGGCGAAGAGCGCGTACTTGACCTCTGCGCTCGTTCTCTGCGTAAGCTGCGCGATTGCCCAAACGTGAGACAGGCGACAGAGCCCGAGATCAACCGTAAACTGTTCCTTTGCATGGCACAAACCAACCGCGACCTCATAACCGTCGGCAAAGGATTTGACCATCTTCCGCAACCAGAAGCCGCCAACCTGCCGGATTCCAACGATGAACGGCGTGCCGACTGGGAACGCAAGATTCCTGACTTCCAATGGCAGATCATCGACCATTTGGCACCGGCTGTCGACAGCGTGAGGTGCTACGCCATCGAGTGCAAACGGTTGGGGACTCCGCCTCGTCGCGATTGGATACTCAACGAAGAATACGTCACGAACGGCATGTGTCGGTTTGCGAATGAGTCTCACCGCTACGGAAACCGGTGTCGATCTGGCGCCATGATCGGCTACATGCAATCTATGTCGTTTCACAGCATATTGTCGGAGGTCAATGAACACGCTCGCACATATGCCGTGGGCGAACTGGCACCGATACCGGGAGCGTCCTGCGACGACACGGTGAAACGTCTCCACTCTCTCCTATGTCGCTCCTTCCCGGTCTCTCCCTTCCATCTGCGACACATGTGGGTTGACCTCCGTAGTGAAGAGCCGGGCTGAAGTAGGGCGACGCGGTGTTTCCCGGCAGCGGCGAGGCGTTGGCAATCCATCAGAATACCCTCGGCATGAACTTCCGCAATCCCCAAGGCCGTCGCGAGATGCTCTGGCCGCAGGATTTGGACGAGATCGCACGCGACGGGCAGACTGCGAACGGCTGTCGGATCGCTATGCCTGCCGAATCAAAGACCTGAAGCCGGATCATTGCCGGAGTTATCCGAATCTTAAGCGAACGGTGACGACAACTTGTCATTCTAAATATCCTTACGAATATTTACCACATCGAACATTTGTGGCGGCGACCGGCGTGCTAACAGCATGCCGTCTGGTTCTGCCGCATGGGGCACGCAGGTGACCAACTGGCGTTTGCGAGAAGGCGGCACCCCGCTGATCTTGCACGCGAGATACTCTCCGGTCCAGCCGTGGGCAACTCCGTCTTTGTCGAAGTGCTCGATCAGCACTTCGACGGTGCGGCCGACAAACCCCTGCGCGAACGCCGCACGTTTTTTATTTTTCATCTGGATCAGTTCAGCCGCTCGGCGCTTGCGTTCAGGTTCAGGAACTGCATCCCCGAAAGTGGCGGCGGGCGTGCCGGGGCGTTCGCTGTAGGGGAAGACGTGCAGATTGCTGAACGGAAAGGCTTCGAGAAACGCGCGTGTGTGTCCGAACGCCTCAAGCGACTCTCCCGGAAACCCCGTGATGATGTCGGCGCCAAGTCCGAGGTTGGGCATTTGAAACAAGGCGTCGTGCAGCGTATGCTCGAGTTCATCAACCGTGTAGCGCCGCCGCATGCGGGAAAGAACCGCGTTGTCGCCGCTTTGGATCGGGAGGTGCAGGAATTTGCACAGCGCAGGGGTGCCGGCCATCAGCGCGACCACGTCGCGCTCGACGGTGCCGGGTTCGATGGAGCCCAAACGAAGTCGTCCCAGGCCGGGCAGGGCGGCAAGGGCGGCCAGAAGATCGACGAGGCCGCGGGGGCCATCGCGGTAGCACGCGATGTTACAACCGGTCACCACGATCTCCCGGAAACCCGCCGCCACAAACGACTCCGCCTCGCGCAGACAGGCCTTGAACGGCCGGCTGTAGGGCGGGCCGCGCGTGTGCGGCACGATGCAATAGGAGCAGAAGAAGTCGCAGCCGTCCTGGATTTTCAGTGAGGCGCGCTGTGTGGAGAATGACGGCGCGACGGGAGAGGGGATCGCGTCGATGCCGAGATGACGCAACACGAGGGGCACCAGGTCATCTTTCTGTTCCCGGGGAACAACCAGGTCTGGCGCCAGATTGCGGAGCGTGTCGGTAGAGACGGCCTCGACCACACAGCCCACCAGCACCAGGCAGGTCTGTGGCATTTTCTTTCTGACCGAACGGATCAGTTTTAGACATTCGTTTTCGGCGGCCTGGGTGACCGCGCATGAGTGAAGCACCACCACGTGGGCGGATGTTCCAAAAGGCACGCGGACAAACCCTGCGGCGGTGAAACCAGCCTCAAACTGCGCGGTCTCCGCGCGATTGAGCCGACAGCCGAAAGTTTTGAATGCGACCGTCATGGAACGTCCCGGCACTAGGCGAACAGCGGGGTGGAGAGATACCGTTCGCCCGCATCCGGCAGGATAGCAACAATCAGCTTTCCAGCATAGGCTTCCTCGGTTGCCAAACGCAGGGCGGCAGCCACCGCCGCACCGCTTGAAATGCCGGAGAAGATGCCCTCATCGCGGGCCAGACGGCGGGCGATGTCCATCGCCTCCTGAGTCTGGATTCCCATGATTTGACCGATGACCGAAAAATCGACCACCTGCGGGATGAAATTGGCGCCGATCCCCTGAATCCCATGGGCGGACGGGGTGAGCGGCACGCCGGATTTGTGCTGGGAGAGCAAGGGGCTTTCGGCAGGTTCGACGGCGATCATCTTCACGCCCGCGCCGACGCTTCTGAAATAACGTCCGATCCCGACGACGGTGCCGCCCGTGCCGACACCCGCCACGACGGCGGCGACTTGGCCATGGGTCTGTGACCAGATCTCGGGACCGGTGGTGCGCTCGTGGATGAGGGGGTTGGCCGGGTTTGAAAATTGGTTGGGCATGTAGAAACGATTCGGAGCTTCGTTCAGAATTTCCTGCGCTTTTGTTACGGTGCCCGCCATGCCGGACTCGGCGGGGGTGAGTACGAGCTGTGCGCCCATGGCAGCCAAGACGCGGCGGCGTTCAAGACTCATGCTCTCGGGCATGGTCAACATGACGGCGTAACCGCGCGCGGCCCCGACCATCGCGAGGGCGATGCCGGTGTTGCCGCTCGTCGGCTCGACGATTGTCATGCCGGGCTTGAGCGCGCCACTGCGCTCGGCTTCCCAGACCATAGAAGCGGCGGTACGGCATTTGACAGAGTAAGAAGGGTTGCGCCCCTCGACTTTGACCGCGATGGTTGCGTGCAGACCGCGCGTCAGTTTGTTGAGTTGGATCAGCGGCGTGTTGCCAATGGAAAGCGAGTTGTCAGTAAAAATCGGCATAGAAAATCCTTTGTTGTTATGTTCGATAGTACCTGTTTCCCTCCTTCGTAAAAAGGACTTTTGTTGTTTTGTTGAAATCCGCAAATCCGCAACATCTGGCATGCAGGATTGTCCCTCCGCATAAAATCGGGTATAGTGTCAGCCATGATTCGTACAGGAATAGGTTTTGATTCACACCGGCTGGTCGCAGGGCGGCGGTTGGTGTTGGGCGGCGTGGAGATCCCTCACGAGCACGGTCTGATCGGGCACTCCGATGCCGATGTCCTGATCCATGCGCTCTGCGACGCCTTGCTGGGTGCTGTGGCTGACGGCGATATCGGGCAGCATTTTGCTGACAACGACCCGCAATGGAAGGATGTTGACAGCATCCGGTTGCTCGGGCGGGTGATCGAGCGGCTGGCACGGGCTGGCTGGCGCGTGGTGAACACGGACGTGACGGTAGTGGCTGAGGCGCCCAAACTGTTGCCTCATATTCCGGCGATGCGGACACGTCTTGCAGAGGTGATGGGCATCGACCGGTCACGGGTATCGGTGAAGGCCAAGACCAATGAAGGCATGGATGCCGTAGGACGCCGAGAGGGGATCAGCGCCATGGCGGTGGCAACCGTCGCGCAACAGCAGATGAAAGATTGATCAACGCGTGTGTGAGAGATGAGGATGCACTTCTACAACAGTATGACGCGGAGCAAGGAACCGCTGACGCCCCTTGAGCCTGGGCACGTGAGAATGTACACGTGCGGCCCGACGGTCTATAACTTCGCCCATATCGGCAACTTCCGTGCGTATACCTTCGAGGATATCCTCCGGCGTGTTCTGATTTACAACGGTTGCGGTGTCACGCAGGTGATGAACCTCACCGATGTGGATGACAAGACGATCCGCGGCGCGTTGGCCGCCGGCGTGCCGCTGAAAACCTTTACGGCACCGTATATCCACTCGTTCTACGAGGATCTCAAAACGCTGAACATCCAGCCTGCGGAAATCTATCCTGCGGCAACGGATCATATCCCTGAGATGGTGGTGCTGATCGAGAAGCTTTTCGCGCGCGGCTTGGCTTACAAATCGGATGACGGCTCGGTCTACTTCAGTGTCGCCAAACTGCCCGGTTACGGCAAACTCGCGCATTTGGATCGCGATAACCTGCGCGCCGGGGCGCGTGTCGCACAGGACGAGTATGAGAAGGAGAGTTACGGCGACTTCGCCTTGTGGAAAGCGTGGGATGTGAACGACGGGGATGTTGCCTGGGACTCGCCGTGGGGTAGGGGACGGCCCGGCTGGCACATCGAGTGCTCGGCCATGGCCATGAAGTATCTGGGCGAGACCTTCGACCTCCACACGGGCGGCATTGACAACCTTTTCCCGCATCACGAAAATGAAATCGCTCAATCGGAAGGCGCCACGGGCAAACCCTTTGTGAACTTTTGGATGCATTGCGCACATTTGCGTGTGAACGGCGAGAAGATGTCGAAATCGTTCGGGAATTTTTTCACGTTGCGCGATCTGGTTGAAAAAGGCTGGTCGGGGCGAGAGATCCGCTACGTGCTGATTAACGGACATTACCGGCAGCCCCTCAACTTCACGTTCGACGCGCTGGAGGCCGCGCGCACCTCGCTGGCCCGCATCGACGAGTGTGTCGATGCGTTGACCGCCCTTGCGGGTTCGGCGGCTGCCGGCGAGCTGCCTGCGTGGGCTGCAACCACGCGTCAGATGTTTGAGGCTGCGCTGGATGACGACCTCAATTTGCCGGAAGCCTTCGCCGCGCTTTTTGCCTGGGTGCGTGAGGGCAACAGCGCGATGCATCAGCGCACGCTCAAGCCGGAGCAGGCGGCAGCGTTGCTTGCGGCGCTTGACACGCTCGACACGGTGTTCGGGCTGATCCGTTTCGGACGTGCTGCGGATGGAGGAATCCCGGCTGAGATCAAGGCGTTGGTACAGACCCGCGCGGCGGCGCGGGCGAACAAGGATTGGGCTGGGGCGGACCGTCTCCGCGATGAAATCGCCGCAAAAGGATGGGAAGTGCGCGATTCTAAAGAGGGGCAGAAGGTCAAGAAACTGTAACTTATGCCGTACGGGAAATTCATTACGTTTGAAGGACCGGAAGGGAGCGGGAAGTCCACTCACATCCGCCTGTTAGCGGCGTTTTTGCGTGAACAGGGAATCGGCGTGACACTCACCCGGGAGCCCGGCGGAACACCACTGGGGGAGGCCATCCGCGGCCTGCTACAGCACAACGGATCTGAGGTGCCGGTCGGACGGGCAGAGGTGCTCCTGTTTCTTGCGAGTCGCGCACAACATGTCGAACGTCTCATCCGGCCTGCGTTAGAAATGGGGAATTGGGTGCTCTGCGACCGGTTTGAAGATTCGACTCTGGCTTATCAGGGATACGGACGCGGATTTGATTTAATCGCGCTACACGGAATGAACCAGTTTGTGACGGATGGACTCAAGCCAGACCTGACGATACTGTTGGATGTCACGCCCGAAGTCAGCCGAGCGCGCTTGTTGGCACGTCAGTCGCTGACCGCTATGGCCCCTGACCGCATCGAAGGCGAGGCGGATGATTTTCACATCCGTCTGCGCAACGGGTTCCTGAATCTCGCAAGGCGGGAGCCTCAACGTTTTGTGGTGCTCGCAGCGGACCGCGAACAGGACACTGTGAGCGGCGAAGTCCGCTCAGCGGTTATGCAACGTCTGATGGGGGGTGGCGATGCGGATTGACGACACCTTTCAGATGGTCAAGCGGGCGATTGATATGGGGCGGCCTGCTCATGGGTACCTCATCATCGGGCCGGTGCGCGGGGCCGCGATGGATTTGGCGGTACGTATCTTACAGGTGCTTTTTTGCAAAAGCGAATACACGCCGTGCGGATCGTGCGACTCCTGTCGCCATGTGGTTGAACGGATGGAAGCCGACATCCACTGGATATTTCCAGAGAAGAAGTCGCGCATCATCAGTGCCGAGCAGATTCGCAATAAACTCATCCACGAGGTGACGCAAACATCGCTTGCAGGAGGTTGGAAGGCTGGCGTGCTGGTCGGTGCGGACCGGCTGAACGAGGCTTCCGTAAATGCTTTTTTGAAGACGCTCGAAGAGCCGCCGGAAAAAACCCTGTTTCTGCTGCTTTCTGATGCGCCACAGCAGTTGTTGCCGACCCTTGTGTCGCGTTGCCAGCGGATTGATCTCGACGAGATGCGAGAACTGGGGGAGCCGTGGAAAAGCCGCGTGATTGAAACCTTGGCGAACCCACTGTTTGGCAAGCCGCTGGAAGGATTGGCCATGTCCAACGTGCTTTATTCTGTTTTGGAAGACCTGAAAGACAAGGCCGAACAACTTGTCAAAGCCGAGACGCAGAACGAGACCCACGTGGAAGAGGACGATGAGGTTTTTGATGCGAAAGTCAGCGCAAGGTACCGTGAGATGCGCACCGATTTTCTGCTGACACTGTTACGTTGGTTCCGCGACTTGTTTGTGCTGAAGGCCGGGGGTGACTCATCACTTGTTTTCACTCATACGAAACTCGATGTGCTCAAGGAACGTACGACGCGGTTGACGCTCGCGCAGGCGATTTACAACCTGACTGCGATCGAGGAGTTGGCGCGACAAATGGAAAAGAGCCTTTCTGAAGAGTCCATTCTTGCATACGCCGTTGACCGGATCCATCATGGCGTGGCTTAGGAAATAAAATGCTGACAGTCGCACGCATACAAATGCCTGAAAAAGGCATCTTTCTTTGCCGGGTCGCCCCCGCATTATCGCTCACGCCGTCAGACCCTTGCATGGTTGAGTTGGACTATGGGATTGACACTGGCACAGTGTTGGAAGTGTTTGACATCAATGATCGCGCAGAGAGTGAGGAGAAAGTTCCTGCGTTCCGTGTGGTGCGTAAGCAAGTGGCGACGGATGATCAGCGGATCGTGGAGAATCGCGCACTGGCAAAAAAGGCGCAACAGGCGTTCATGCTTTCAGTCAGTCGAGAGAAGGGACATGTCAAAGTGTTGCACACCCGGTTCTCGTTCGGCAGAGAGCGCTTTTTCATTCGATATGTCGCCCAGTTCCCAGTCGATTTGCGACGTTTCATCGGGCAGTTGCAGCGCGATTTCAAGACGCAGGTCGATCTGTGGCAGATCGGGGTCCGCGACGAGGCGGCTCTGGTGGGATGTCTCGGCTCCTGCGGACGCGCGGTTTGCTGTTGCACGTGGCAGCACCAGTGTCAGCCGGTCAATGTCAAGATGGCGAAGGACCAGGAGATGTCGCTTAATCCGGTTGCGATCAACGGGAGCTGTGGCCGGCTGAAATGTTGCTTGCGCTTCGAGTACGAGCAGTACCGTGTGGCAGGAGCGCATCTGCCTGAGAAAGGCAGTGTCGTGACGTGTGGCGATTTTGAGAATGTGGAAGGTTTGGTTATTGGACGAGATGTGATGCGGGGCCGGTTGACCGTTCGGACCCGTGACGGACGTTTTTTGACGGTTTTGAAAGATGCGATTACGGTCCTGCACGCCGTGCGGACAGAGGACACAAATAAGGAAGGTGGCGATGAAGATATTGTTAGTGAATGGTCCGAATCTTAAGTTGCTTGGCAGGCGTGAACCCTCTGTTTACGGACGGGAGACGCTCGACAGCATTGTCGCGCAGGTGAAGGCGTACGCAGAGGAAAACGGTGTGTGTGTCGACGCGGTGCAGAGCGATGACGAAGGGACGTTGGTCAAGGTGGTCGGCGCGGCGCAGGGTGTGTACGACGGGATCGTGATCAACCCGGCGGCTTACACACATACAAGCGTGGCTCTGCGCGATGCGATTGCGGCCTGTGGCGTACCGACAGTCGAGGTTCACCTTTCTAACACGCATAAGCGCGAGGCGTTCCGTCATGAGAGTCTGACCGTGCCCGTATGCGTTGGACAGGTGATGGGATTTGGCGGGGCCGGTTATCGGCTCGCGTTGGAGGGATTGTTGCAATATCTTGACGTTCACGCCAAGGATGTTCCGAAATGATAAAAAAGCATGCTGCAGTAAACCTGTGGATAGTCGGTTCGATCGGCATCGATGCGATCAAGACGCGGACAGCGGATCGCAAGAATCTGATGGGGGGGTCGTTGCCCTTCAGCACGGCGGCCGCTTCGTTTTTCACGAGAACCGGTGCGGTAGGGGTCGTAGGCAGCGACTTCCCCGTGACATTCGACCGGCGCTGGCAAGCGTTCGGAACGGACCTCGATGGCGTTCAGCACAAGGCGGGCGCGACCTTCCGCTGGGCCTGTGCCTACGACACGAACATGATTGAGCGCGAGACACTGAAGACCGAACTAGGAGTGTTTGCTGATTTCATGCCGGAGTTGCCCCAATCATACAAGCCAGCGGCATTCGTTCTGTTGGGCAACATTCAGCCCGAACTCCAGTTGCATGTTCTTAAACAATCGGAAGGGGCGAAGTTTATTGCGCTTGACACAATGAACTTATGGATCGACATCGCTGGGCCTGCCTTGCGTAAAGTGATTCGCCGGGTGAATCTTCTGACCGTCAACGACGGCGAGGCACGGATGCTGACGGGCAAGTGGAACCTGTGCGACTGTGCGCAGGCCATTCTCAATACGGGGCCTTCGTATGTGATCATCAAGAAAGGTGAGCATGGCGCTTTGCTTTTTTCAAAGCAAGGCATTTTCATTGTCCCTGCGTATCCTGTGCGGAAGCTGGTCGATCCGACGGGGGCTGGCGACTCCTATGCGGGCGCATTCATGGGTTATCTTGCGCGCGCTGGCCGCGTGACGGACCCCCTGATGCGTGCAGCGCTGGTTCACGCGAGCGCCGTGGCGTCATTCAGTGTCGAGGGCTTCAGCTTGGAGAGCTTGGAACGTCTGACCCTTGGCCAGATCGAAAAGCGTGTTTCAGAACTCAAGCGAATGATGACCGTGTGACCGTAAGCGGGAGCGTTCAAAGCGTCTGGCGAAGCGTCAGACGTTGATTAGCACTTGTCGCATTTACTTGACATAACATATATTATGCGACGCTATATGGTTTCGCTTTTTTGCCGTACGTCATTTGCTGACTCTGCCACCGTTTCGATTGCCGTACTCTCTCGGAATACGTATAATGCGCACGTGTACTCTTTACTCCGTTAGATGAGACACACTTTCAAAAAAAGGTTTTTGATGGTCGAAGCTGAAAATACTGAAGCACCGCGCATCTTCGAACTTCCGGTGCATAAAATCCGCAACCGCGTGCTCCGGCTTTTTGCTCGTCTCGTGAAACACCCTGTTGAGAGCCTCTGCGGTTTACACGCAGCTGACAACATCTATGCCCGCGCTTGGAAAATGCCGAAGGATATCCCTTTCTGTGACCGGGCCCTCCAGTCTGTGGGAGTACGCATCCGTCTTTCTGAAGAGGAACTGTTCCGCGTACCCAAAGAAGGCGCGGTGGTTGTCGTCGCCAATCATCCCTTTGGCGGTGTCGAGGGCATCATCCTGCTTTCCTTCTTACGTCGTGTGCGCCCCGACGTGAAGGCCATGGGAAATTACCTGCTAAGCGCAATTACAGAAATGCGTGATGACTTTATATTCGTTGATCCGTTTGCTTCAAAAAACTCCGTCAAAGCAAACCTGCGTCCGATCAAAGACAGTCTGCACTGGCTCAAAGACGGACATCTCCTGATCGTTTTTCCGTCTGGCGAAGTGTCCAGTTTTGACCGCCGCACATTGCGCGTACGTGATCCCGTTTGGAGTGCGAGTATCGCAGCCCTGGTACGGAAGACGGAAGCCACCGTGGTCCCGATGTTCTTCCCTGGACGCAACAGCGTTTTATTCAATGTGGTCGGGTTCATCCATCCGCGTCTTCGCACCTCATTGTTGCCGCGGCAAATCGCAAACAAGAAAGGGCAGACCATAACGGTCCGTATTGGCACACCGCTGACCACAAAAGCGCTGGAGCCGTTTTCGATGGATGACGTCCAACTCATCAAATATCTGCGCTTCCGCTCCTATCTGCTGGCCGAACGCGAGACCCATCGTACACGGCACTTCATTACCTTCCATCCGCCGATGCTGCCTCTCGACCCTATCATCGCGCCCGTACCGGCCGAAATCTTGACACGTGAAATCGCCCGCCTGCCATCCACCTGCAAACTCATTGAGGCAGGCGACTTTGAGGTTTACATCGCCGCCGCCCATCAGATCCCCTCTTGCTTGCGCGAAATCGGACGCCTGCGAGAGGCGACCTTCCGCGCTGTAGGCGAAGGCACGGGCAACGCGATTGACCTCGATGCGTTTGACGACTATTACTCCCACCTGTTCATGTGGAATACCGCGCGGCAAGAGATCGTCGGTTCCTACCGCCTAGGGCTCACCGATAAAATACTTGCCGAATACGGTGTTTATGGCCTTTATACGCGCACGCTTTTCAAATTTGACGAACGCCTCATGGAAAAGATTCCACCCGCCATTGAAATGGGTCGTTCATTCATCCGTGCAGAGTACCAAAAGGCCTACACTTCCCTTTTTCTGCTCTGGAGAGGCATCTCGGCCTTTATCGGACGTAACCCCCACTACCGTGTGCTTTTCGGCCCCGTTAGCATCACCAATGAATATCGCGAGGCCTCGCGTTACATGATTCTGGCCTCCATGCGGCAAACCTGCATGGCGGATGCCCTCACGCATCTCGTCAAACCGAGGTTTCCACCCAAGCCTCCGAAACGGTCGGAATGGTGTCTCAAAGAGTACAGGGAGTATCTGAACGATATTGACCAGGTGGCGGGGTATGTCGCGGAGATCGAGCCTGACGGAAAAGACATCCCCGTCCTGTTAAGGCAGTATCTCAAGCTTAGCGGAAAGCTGCTTGCCTTCAACGTGGACCCCGAATTCAGCTCGGTGGTTGACGGGCTCATTATGGTCGATCTCTCGCAATCCAGCCCCAAAACTCTTCGCCGTTACATGGGCAACGAAGTCGCCGAAGCCTATTTCAAATACCATGGCATCATTGAAAACAACGAGGACAGGAATTCCCAATCTTCAACTCCTAACGCCTAATGTCGCTTACCCCTTATGCTCCAACACCTGTCAGTCCGCAATCTCGCCATCGTCGAAGAGGCTGCCGTCGCCTTTGGCGCAGGCCTTAACATCATTACCGGTGAAACCGGCGCGGGCAAATCCGTTCTGATGGGCGCGCTTGATCTGGTGCTCGGCGGGCGCGCCGACAAATCGGCGATCCGCGAAGGGTCCCCTGACGCTTGGGTCGAAGCGGTTTTTGTTCTGCCAGACACCCGCTCCGCTGATGCGTTGCTCGATGCGGGAGGACTGCCGCCGTGTGAGGACGGACGTTTGCTCGTGCGCCGCTCGGTCGCTTCCGCCGGTGTGGGCCGTTGCCTCGTCAACGACGCGCCTGCCACCGTGCAGACCCTGCGTAAACTTGGCAGCCTGCTGGTCGACATCCACGGCCCTTATGATCACCAATCGCTGCTCGACGCCGATTTTCAACGCGACATCCTCGACGCCTACGGCCATTGCGCACCACCGCGCAACACCTACACGGAAACATGGCAAGCGCTGAAAGCGCTCGAGACGCGTCTCCACGACCTGCAGGGAGACACTGCCGATATCGACGCCGAGACCGACAGGCTTCAGTTTGTCGTAGAAGAAATCGCGCGTGCGGGTCTCACCGATGCCGACGAGGAGGAACTGATCCAGCAGCATGCGCAGGCCGCGAACGCCGAGCAGATTCTTGCACTCGGTTCCGCTGCTGCAGGCGCGCTGACCGAGAGTGAAACCTCGGTTTTTGACTTGCTCGTGAACATCCAGACCCAACTCGCCGAACTCGCACGCATTCTGCCTTCAGCCGCCGAATGGCGGGCCGACGTGCAGAGTGC
>CAZXVN010000043.1:0-17692 GCA_964643945.1 uncultured Lentisphaeraceae bacterium
AACATCCTCATTGGCCGAAAATTTCGAAATCGCTTGGTTCTTGGGGATTGCCCTTTTCTACTACTACCCCCTGCTCTGGCTGCGCCGGGTGCTCACCATGCGCCATAATGCGATTCAGCGCGCCCTTCCCTTTGTGCTGGATCTGCTCACCCTCTCAGTCGAAGCGGGCATGGACTTCATGAGCGCGCTCCAACGCAACTGCGAGCGCCGCAGGCTCGACCCCCTCAACGAGGAACTCATCCGCATGACGCGCGAGATCCAAGTGGGCATCCCGCGTCGCGTGGCGTTGCGCAACATGGCGCAACGTGTGGATTTGTCCGACCTGCGCTCGGTCACCCATGCGTTGATCCAAGCCGACGAACTCGGCGTCAGCATCGGCGCGATTCTGCGGATCCAGTCGGATCAGATGCGCTCGCGCCGTTTTGATCGCGCGGAGAAACTGGCCAACGAGGCCCCCGTTAAAATGCTGGGGCCCCTGATGCTCTGCATATTTCCCGCAGTCTTCATTATCCTTCTCGGCCCCATTCTCCGTCAAACCATGGATCAATTATTCTAAGCTATGAGCACCTACTACTACACCCTCATCATGGACGAAGGCCCGCTCAAGGGACGCCGGTATCCCGTCACCTTAGCGGGGCTCAGCCTGGGGCGCTCAAGTCAGTGCGCCATCGCGATCAACGACCTGCTCCTTTCGCGCACCCACTGCCGCTTCGAGCTGCGCGGCGATGAACTTTGGGTCACGGTCCTCGCCAGTGCCAACCATACCTTCGTCAACGATACGCCCGTCGATGAAGCGCGCTTAAATGCTGACGACCGCATCAAAGCCGGCGAAAACCTCCTGCGGGTGGAGCGGACCGACATCGCCCCCGCAGCGCTGAGCAAGACCGACACGCCGCCGGACGGAGCGTCCGACGTGGTGATCGATCTCGGCTTCGGCAAAGACGAACAGGTGGATGCCCAAGCCAAGAAGAACTTTCTGCGGCCCCTCATCTGGACGCTCGCGGCCATATTGATTCTCATTGTCGGAACCACCCTGATCCTCGACCCCGGCAACCGCGCGCGAGACAACGCCGCCGGCAAACCCGAATCCATCAAACAGGAAAACACGCTTCTGCTTTATTACGAAAAGGTTGAGGCCACGAAGGAAAACATCTTCCGCTACGAGCTGACCCTCTCCCCCGTCGGCATTCTTGCGGTCAAGATCGACGATCTCTCGGGTAAGAACCGCCATGTGCGTAAAGAAAAACAGGTCGACCCCGCCTTGCTGGCTGAGCTGACCAAGGATGTCGAAAACAGCGGGGTCTTTTCACTTGAAAAGACCTACACCGGGTTCGCGGCCCACCCCAACACATTGACCGAGTGGAACCTGACGGTCGCCATCGGCAAGAAGGTCCACACCTGCCGCGTCACCAACCGGCTGGAGCCCGACATTTTCCGCGCCTTGCGCGAAAAGCTGGAAACCTTCAGCAAAAACGAGCTCGGCATTTGGGCCATCCAGTTTTCCACCGAGAAACTCACCGAACTCGCCCGCGACGCCCTGACCGTAGCCCGCAAAAAGTATGACGAGCGCGAGGTCAAGTACGGCAACATTTCCGATACCATCCAGAGCTACAAAGAGGCCCTCTTCTACCTTGACACCGTCAACCCCAAACCCGACTTCTACACGGAGATCATCGACGGGTTCGAAGCCGCCCAGAGCGAACTCGATAAACGTCACGAGGAGCAGAGCTTCCGCGCCGACCGCGCCATCAACCTCTCCGATTGGCCAGCCGCGGCGCGTGAGCTGAAGATCCTGTGCGAAATCATCCCGGACCGGGCAGACGCCCGCCACAAAGAGGCCACGCGAAAACTGATCGATGTGGAGAACCGCCTCAAGAAAAGCCACCGTTAATCAGGCCCCTTTTTTTATCGAAGGTACCCCGCCATGACACGTAAACGTCTTCTGATCCTCTTTGCCCTTTTCCTCGGCATCACCCTCCAGGCCGCCAAGGACAAAGGTCCTTCCACCCGTCTGGACATCATCTCGCAACCGCCCGGCGCCGCCGTAAGCGTGGATTACAAGGAAAGGGGCGTCACGCCGCTCTCCCTCACCGATCTCGAACCCGGGGCACACCTCATCCAGGTTTCCTTGGCGAATTACCGCGACAGTTTTGATTCCCTCGTCCTGGAGACCGGTGTCAGCCGCACCTCCACCCTCAAACTAGAACCGCTGACCGGCATCCTCTTGCTCACCTCCACGCCTGACGGGTGCGAGGTCTCCTCCAAAGGCGGCTCGCTCGGAGCCACCCCGCTTCTCATCACCACGCTTGAGAGCGGCACCCATCGGCTCACCGTTGCTTCGCCTGGCTATCAGCCCAAAGATGTCGATGTGACCCTCGAAGGCCGCACGCCGCTCAAACAGGAAGTCGTCCTCATGTCCGACTCCGGCACCATCGTCGTCAACTCCGATCCCTCTGATGCCGAAGTGCTGGTCAACGGGATCGCCCGCGGCCGTTCCCCGTGTCGCGTGGACCGCATCCCCGGCGGCTCGGCCACCTTGGAGATCAAGGCCGAAGGCTTCCAGCCGCACACCCGTAACGTCTCCCTCGCCGCTGGCGAGGTGCAGACGGTCGAGGTGCAGCTCAAGCCCCTGCCCGGGACCTTGCGGGTGGTTTCGATCCCCGAAGCGGGCCGTGTTTACATCGACGACGAGTTCAAGGGCGAAACCCCTTATGACCTCGCAAACGCCAAGCCCGGAACCTACCGCGTGCGTGTGGAGAAAGCCGGCTGCGAGCCCTGCGCGCGTGACGTGACCCTCGAGAAGGGCGCCACCATCACCGAGGAGTTCCGCCTCGCGAAAAACACAGGGCGGATCGAGCTCATCACCGCGCCTGCCGGTTCCATCGTGCTCATCGACAGCAAAAAAATCGGCGTCACGCTCACGCGCAACGCCGACACCAGTGCCGTCTCCGATCCTTTCGCCGTAGAAGAGGTGACAGAAGGCGAACACGCGATCGAGATATTTCGGAAAGGGTATGCCCCCCAGAAACGCAAAATCGAGGTCAAACGCGGCGAAACCCTCACCCTCCAATTCAAACTCGTCAGGCAGTTCATTCCGAACTACGAGGTCACCACCATCCGCTCCTATTACAAGGGTGTGCTGGAATTCCTGAACGACGAAGGCATCCGGCTCGAAACCGCGCCGGGCATCAGCCAGACCATCCCCCTGAAGGATGTGAAGAAGCACGGTCCGCTGCAAGTGAGCGAATAACGTGCGGACGGCGCGGCAAACGTTCCTTCCCGGCCACGATGGAAAACTGAAGAGCGTGAACACCGAACTGAAACAGCGAGAGAACAGCAGCAGTCCCCTTCTCCCCACACCGCCCGCTGCATCAAGCTGCCGGATTCAGGACTTTTCCCTGCGCCTGTTCTGGGATGTTGATCCGGTCTCGCTGGACATTGACCGCGACAAGAAATACGTGATCGCCCGCGTATTGGAGTTCGGGACGCTTCAGGATTGGCGGCGGCTGGTGGCGCAGTACACCCTTGACGGCATCATTGCCGCAGCGAAGACGCTCCGCACCCTTGACGCCAAGGCGCTTTCTTTTCTTTGTGTTGTCGGCCATGTTCCGAAAGAGGCTTTCCGATGCTATGCCTTGAAACAATCGAACCCGACACCTTGGAACTCCTGAGCGCGCTCCAACGGGATCCCGTTTTCGCAGACACGCGCCTTGTCGGCGGCACTGCGCTTGCCCTCCAACTCGGCCACCGGAAGTCGGTGGATCTTGACTTCTTCGGTCGGGTGCCGGTTTCCGGGAGCGAACTGGAACAAGCGCTGTCGGCGTTTGGTGCTGTCGCGCTGGCCAACCGCAGCCGGTTGGTGGAAACCTATTTCGTGCGCGATATCAAAATGGACGTTGTGGATTACCCGTATCCGTGGCTGGATGCGGGTGAAACAACAGGTCAGCAACGCGGTGTCAGGGTTGCAATGACGGAATGCCTCACAACGACAGATGATGAAACGGAGAACGTGGTCAAATTGAGCAAGGTTAAGCATGTCGAAGAATTGATCAAAGTTTCGGGAGATCATTCAGAAATGCACGCGCATGCTGTTGAAGGACTCCTTTTCGGCAACGGGCTTTATCTTGAGGACAACGCCTTTTCAACCTCGCACCAGCTTGTGAATGTCTACGCAAAACCAGAAAAACGTTACGAAGTCCGAAGCGAAGACACCGCCATCGACGTGCAACTCCACGAAACCGTATGACTGTTTACCCTGTCGACCCCGTCCTGCCGGCTGTTGCCGCTTCACTCGCAGCGAACAGGTCGGTTGTGCTTCAGGCCCCGCCCGGTTCTGGAAAAACCACCCGCGTCGCGCCTTTCCTGATGACTGCGCCCTGGCTGCGCGGCCGCAAAATCCTGCTGCTCGAACCGCGCCGACTCGCCGCACGCGCAGCGGCAGGCTACATGGCGCGGCAGCGCGGCGAGACCGTTGGCCAGTCGGTCGGCTACCACATCCGCCTCGACCGCAAGGTCGGCCCACACACGCGCATCGAGATCCTTACCGAAGGCCTTCTCACCCAGCGCCTGCTCAACGATCCTGAACTCGCCGACATCGGCCTCGTCATTTTCGACGAGTTCCACGAGCGCAGCCTCGCAGCCGACACGGGCCTCGCCCTCGCACTCGACGCCCGCCGCGTCCTCCGCCCAGACCTGCGCCTCCTTGTCATGTCCGCCACCCTCCGCCCCGACCCTGTCGCCGCGCACCTCGGCGACGCCGACATCCATGCCGCCGAGGCGCGCATGTTCCCCGTGGAGACCCGCCTGCTCAAACGCGCCTCCACAGCCCCCGTGCCGCAGCAGGCCGCCGAGGCCATCCGACGGGCGCTGGCCGAAGAGTCAGGCGGCCTCCTCGTCTTCCTCCCGGGTGAAGGAGAAATCCGCCGGACCCTCGAACGTTTGCGCGACACCCCCTTGCCGTCCGACGTCTCGCTCCACCCGCTCTTCGGCGCGCTGCCGCGTGAGGCACAGGACGCCGCCGTGGAGCCGCCCATGCCCGGCCGCCGCAAGGTCGTGCTCGCCACGTCCATCGCCGAGTCCTCTCTCACCATTGAAGGCGTCCGCGTGGTGATCGACACCGGCTGGATGCGCGTTCCCCGTTTCTCGCCGCGCACCGGCATGTCGCGCCTGGAAACGCTGCGCATCACCCGCGACCGCGCCGACCAGCGCCGCGGCCGCGCGGGGCGCCTCTGCCCCGGCATCTGCTACCGCCTCTGGGACGAAGTGGCCGACCAGCAACTTATGCCTGAAGCACTCCCCGAAATCTACGATGCCGACCTTGCCGCCACGGTTTTGCAATCCGCCGCATGGGGCACCTCCGCACGCGACAGCCTGCCCTGGCTCACCCTTCCCCCCGACGCCGCCTGGCGGCAGGCCACGGCGCTGCTCCATGAGCTCGGCGCCCTCAACGGCACGGGGGGCATCAGCGCGCGCGGCCGCGCCATGGTCAAGCTCCCCATCCATCCGCGACTCGCCCACATGATCTTCGAGGCCACGCACGCAGGTTGCGCCCAGCACGCCTGCCTCCTCGCCGCCGCTCTGGCCGAGGCATCCTCCGACTCATCCCTCCGCAACGAGACCGACGTCCGCCGTCTGCTCGACCGCTTGGGACACGCCGACCACGACGGCTTTACCTGCCGCGTCAAGGAACTCGCACGACGCTGGGGCCACGCCTGTCCCGCACAGGACGCGCAGCGTCTTTCCGAGGGGCTGCTGCTGGCTTGGGCTTTTCCCGACCGCGTCGCCCGCCGCCGCGACGCCGCAGGCCGCTATCTCCTGCGCAACGGGCGCGGCGCGCTTCTCGACCCATCCGATCCGCTGGCTCAAGCGGAGTGGCTCGTCGCCGCCGAACTCCAAGATGACACGGCCGACGCCAAGATCCGCCTCGCCGCACCCATCACACGCGAGGAGGTCGAGGAGGCTTTCAGCGCTGAGTTCGAAAGCCGCGCGGTCACATCATGGGACAAACGGTCCGAATCGGTCCAAGCCGTGAACCGCGTCTGCCTCGGCATGATCGTCATCAAGGAAGGCGGCCAAGCCGCGCCTGATCCCGCCGATCTCCGCACCGCGCTCTTCGACGGGATCCGGCAGAAAGGCATCGACCAGTTGCCTTGGACGAAAAGCTCGCGCGCCTTGCAGGCCCGCATCGGTTTTCTGCATAAGACCCTGCCTGAATCGTCTTGGCCGGACCTCAGCGACGCCGCGCTACTCACAAACCTCGAAGACTGGCTCGGCCCCTATTGCGACGGCGTCACGCGCTGGAGTCAGGTGCCCTCGCTCGACCTGACCCGCATGCTCCTGGGCCGGCTCGACGCCTGCGGGTGTTCGCGTCGCCTGCTGGACGAACTTGCGCCCACACATCTGACCGTGCCCAGCGGCTCGCATATCCAGGTGCAGTACAACCTAGACGCGCCTTATCTGGCGGTGCGCATCCAGGAAGTGTTCGGCATGACCCAGACACCGAGAATCGCAGGTGGCCGCGTGCCTGTGGTGATGCACCTGCTCTCCCCCGCGCACCGCCCCGTGCAAGTCACGTGCGACCTCGGAAGCTTCTGGAACACCGGCTACGCGCTCGTGCGCAAAGATCTCCGGGGCCGCTACCCCAAACACTACTGGCCTGAAAACCCCCTCGAAGCGACCCCCACGCATCGCGTCCGCCCGCCGTCATCCTGAACGGCCACCCTGCCGATGCGGCAGGGGCTTCCTCTTAGCGCTTGACCTCTCGGCCTCGTTCTAGCACCATGTCCACCGTGAAAGCGCTTCTCAGGGTCGGTTCCCGCGCCCGGGCGTCTGCTCCATCTGAAAAGCGATTTCGAGTCACCCAATCGGAGACGCGTATGATTCATTCCTTCACGTTAGATGAAGGGCGGGTGGTGGAGACCCCCGCCGAGGCGGTCGGGCCGATTCTGCTTTGCATCAATCCCGACGCGAACGAACGGGCGTGGCTGATCAACCAGTATCACCTCGACGAGCATAATCTCAACTCAGCGCTCGATCCGGCCGAGTTGCCGCGTGTCGAACGGGACATCAACCACCTCGCAGTCATTTTCAAACTTCCCAAGCACTATACCGCCAAAGACAATCTGGTGTTTCACATCAACTCGCTCGGGCTTTTCCTGTTCCAGGACCGACTCATCGTCATCGCACTCGACGACAGCGTGATGACCTTTACGGGGCGCGCTTTCACCAAGGTGCAGAACCTGCAGATGCTGTTCCTGCGCATCATCTCCTCGTGCATCACGCACTTCTTCGGCCACTTGCAGGTCATCAACGACATCGCCGCCGAGCTGGAGCCTAAGTTGGTGCGCTCGATGGAAAACCGCCACCTGCTCCAAATGTTCTCGATTGAGAAGAGCCTGGTCTACTACGTCAACGCCATCAGCGCGAACGGGCGCGTCATCGACCGCCTCAAGGCCAACGCGAGGAACGAACAGGCTGACGGACTGACGCCTGAGATGATCGAGTTCGTGGACGACCTCGCCATTGAGAACGCGCAGTGCCTCGAA
Source organism: uncultured Lentisphaeraceae bacterium (assembly GCA_964643945.1). Taxonomy (GTDB): domain Bacteria; phylum Verrucomicrobiota; class Kiritimatiellia; order RFP12; family UBA1067; genus JAHFSX01. Next base: position 7,545 of record CAZXVN010000043.1, read on the forward strand.
CAAGCGCAAGTCTACGCCAACGTCTTCACGGGCCTGATGGACGCGCGCGCCTCAATCGTGAACAACAACCTGAACGTGCTGATGAAGCGGCTGACGGTCATCAACGTGGTGTTCATGCCGCTCAACGTGATCTCTGGCATCGGCGGCATGTCGGAATTTTCAATGATGACCAAGAACATCCCTTGGCCCATCGCCTACAGTGTGTTCATGGTCGGCTTGGGGATCATCGGCTGGATTACTTACAAAATCCTCATTCTTTTGGAACGCCAACACATTACCTCCTAACGCATGGGTGCGTTTTTCAATATGATCGCGACCCCGCAACTCCAAGCCATCGCCACCCTCGCCGCGCGCCGCGCGGGCGAACACGTCATGGCTAACCTCCACCGCCGCAGCGACGTGACCTCCATCCTGCGCACCGACGTGAAGCACACCCTCGACGTCGAGGCGCAGACGGCCGCTACCGCCGTCATCCTCTCGGCCTTCCCAGATCACGCCATCCTCGGCGAGGAGACCTGCGACGCGCCCCTGCCCGAGAGCGACACCGTCTGGATCATCGACCCCATCGACGGGACAATCAACTTCTTCCACGGCCTGCCTTGGTGGTGTTGCTCGGTCGCGGTACGCGTCAAGGGTCAGACCATCGCGGGCGCGGTCTTTATCCCCGAGATGCAGCAGATGTACGAGGCCGTCTTTGACGGCCCGGCGCTGTGCAACGGCGTGCCCATCCATGTTTCAGCTACCGGCCGGACCGACCTCGCGATACTCGCGACCGGCGCGGACAAATGGGATCTCGGCGAATACGCTTTTCGTTTCATGCGCAAGATCGCGGAGATCGCCCAGCGTCCGCGCATTCTTGGCGCGGCGGCCGTGGACATGTGCATGGTGGCGGCTGGCAAACTCGACGGCTACTTCGAGTCGGGCATCTACCTCTGGGACATGGCCGCCGCCAGCCTGATCGTGGAGCGCGCAGGCGGCCGCTGCGAAATTCTCAAGACCTACCCCAAGCACCGCATGTCGTTCCTCGCCACGAACGGCGGCGTGCATGCGGCCTGCCGCGAAGCCCTCCTGCCCCTGCTCGCCCCATAACGCGCCCCTTGGCGCCGGGAAGCTCCTTATGCGTGTGTTAGTGATCGAAGACGATGAGAAGATACAGGCTTTTGTGAGTAAGGGCCTGCGTCAGGACGGACACACCGTCGACACGGCATCGACCGGCAGCGAGGGCCTCGCGCTCTGGGAGACAAGCCGCTACGATGCCGTCGTGCTCGACATCATGCTGCCTGAGAAAAACGGGATCGAAATCCTCAAGCACATACGGAAGGCCGGTGATCTGACCCCCGTGCTCGTGCTCAGCGCCAAGATCGCTGTCGACGACCGTGTCTCAGGCTTACAGTCCGGCGCCGACGACTACATGACCAAGCCCTTTTCCTTTTCAGAGCTGGCGGCCCGCCTCCAGGCCATCACGCGCCGCACCCCGACCGCCGTTCAGAAAGGCAAGAGCGGCACCACCCTCTCCGTCAGCGATGTCACCGTCGACCTGTTGCGCCGCTCGGTCGTCCGCGGAGACAAGAAAATCGATCTGCAGCCACGTGAGTTCGCCCTTCTGGAGTTGCTCATGCGCAACAGCAACCGTCCGCTCACCAAAGCGTTGATTCTCGAACGTATCTGGGACTACAGTTTCGACCCGCAGACCAACATCGTGGACGTCCTCGTCTGTCGCCTGCGCAACAAGCTCGATGCGGGCTTTGACAAGAAACTGATCCAAACCATGCGGGGCGTCGGCTATGTTTTCCGCGCCAATGAGTAAAATGTTCCGTTCATTCGCCTTCTACCTGGGCATGGGGTATCTCATCGTCTACGCCCTCTGCACCGGCGGCATCTTCTTCCTCAGCAGCCGCGTCATCACCAAGTCCGCGCGCGGCTTCGACCGTCAGGACGTGCGGGCCGCAGGCGAGGAACTCTCCGAAATGCTCGAGCAGAACAAAGAGGGCAACTGGCTTGCGGAAGAGATCACCCTCAAGCGTTACCCGCCCTCCACCATCGTCATTGTGCGCGTGCTGAACGCCCAAGGCAAGATCGAGTACGCCGTCACAAAACCCAAAGACATCGACATCCCGATGTGGCGTGCCCACACCCCGCAGAACCCCGTCGCACGTCCTCCCGTCGGCTGGAGTGAATACTACCTCAAGTCACTCCGCCGCCACATCCAAGTACAGACCCTGCGCCTCAACGACGGACGCACCTTACAGGTCGGGAAAGGCTCGTTTCTCGAGTATGACCAGAAAACCATGATGTCGCACACCCTGTTGCTCTTCATGGGCCTCTCCACCCTCTTCTCCTTTGTTTCCAGCGTCTTCATGCTGTTCATCACCCTCCGCCCCATCCACCGCATCACGGAGTCCATGAATCACATCATCGAGACTCACGCGTTTGAAAAAGGCGCCCCGCCCGTCACCAGCGCGATCGCCGAACTCGACACCCTCGGGCGGCTCTTTACGGTCATGACGGGCAAATACGCCAGCCTGATCCAAGCCATGCGCGAGACTCTGGATAACATCGCCCACGATTTCCGCACCCCGCTCGCACGCATCCGCAGCGCATCCGAATTCGCCCTGAACGACAAACCTCTCCCCGAAGGTCTTGCCAACACCTTAGCGGACATCATCGAAGATTGCGACCGGGCCCAGCTCCAGCTCCAGAACATCATGGACGTGCGCGAGATGGAAAGCGGTTTCGTCCAACTCAACATCCAGCCCTTCAGCCTCACCCAGCTCATCGGCGAGATCGTCGATCTCTATTCCCTGCTCGCCGAGGAGAAACAGATCGCACTCTCCGCCCGCTTCCCCGAGCAGGAGATCTTGATCGAAGGCGACAAGCACCGTATCGCGCGTGCGCTTGCCAATCTTGTGGACAATGCGGTCAAGTACACGCCGAAAGGCGGACGCGTCACCCTCACTTTCGACATCCAGCCCGAAATGGTTGTCCTCTGCGTGACCGACACCGGCATCGGCATTCCAGAGGCCGAGCAGGGGCTGATCTGGCAGCGCCTCTTCCGCGGCAGACAGGCGCGCGAGTCTGAAAAAGGCCTCGGTCTCGGACTCAACATCGTGCAGATTATCATCACCGCCCACGGCGGCACCGTGACCCTCACGAGCACGCCCGGCCAAGGCTCCACCTTCTGCGTGACGCTCCCGAAAACGGCAAAGACCGGTGTCGGCTAAGATAAGGAACGCTCTCATTCCTGATCGTAATCTTAATCCTGATCGTAATCTTAATCTCCCCACCAGTAAGGAGTATGATTAGGAGCACGATTATGATTACGATTGAAGGTGCTTGTTCGGCCTATGCTGGCTTTGCATGGCCTTGACGCAACTCTTCTTGGACTTTTTCAGCCAAGAAGATCTTAAGCAGCGATTGGTAAGGGACATCACGTTTGTTTGCGAGCACTTTAAGTGCCGCAATGATCGACTCCGGCAAACGCAGAGAGATCGTCTTGGTCGAAGGCTTGAGGTTCGGGAACACTGTCGGTTTAGCCCCGGACCAATCGATAAACTCCGTCGAGTCGTGGGAGGCCCAGAACGTCCGCTCTTCGTCTTCGGTCTTAAAGGTCGGCATGCTGCGTTTTTTCATGATCTGTAGTTTCTCCTCTCCTGTCTGCTCATGTCGCGTACTGAAACCACGCGGATACGCTTGGCTCGCACGGTGAACGCCACGAACAATTCACGCCCTTCATCCGTTTGTCCCAACACAAAGAGCCGCTGTTCATGTATCGAATGTGCCGCGTCCGCTTTAGCCAAAAGGGGTGAGTTGAAAAAAACCTGTTCAGCCTCTAAAGGCATGACGCGATGTCGTTCCCGGTTTTTCTCCGCGTTGCCGCCGCTCCAGTCGAAACCCTCAAAGTCCGGCATCGTAGTCATCGAGGTCATGCCCCGTAATGTATATGATATTGGTATACGGTTCAAGTCGAATGTTCGACAGTCTATACCGACAGTCTATACCCAATTCTGCCGAACATGATCTTCACTATGGCCAAGCGATAACGATATCCTTTCCCTTATCCCCACCGTCATCAACGCCATCGGGGCCAACGCTCCAAACAATCTGTCGCTCAGGAGAATAACAGACGATCGTCGACATCATGAACGATGTGAGCTTGCGATAGCCACCGTGCTTCCTGATGAGGGGCTGCTGTATCGCTGTCATTCTGCGGCTCCTTGCTTGCTGATGGTGTTTTTTACACTGCTCCTCCGGTCAAGGGAGTCCCCGGCGTCTCGGGCGTCCCTCTTCCCCTCGGGCTCAGCCGTACGCGCCGAACCCGAAGAAGCAGTGCCGCTTGGCCTGTCGGTAAGCCCACGAGGTCTCGGGCATGGGGTCCCCCGCGTGATTGTGGCAGCCGTGAACCGGACGGTCCGCGAGGTCTTCAAAAAAGCGGCCCCGCCCGGAACTGTCGTGTGCGCCGCACACGGCTGCCAGCTCAGCCAGTTCGGCCGGATGATCCATCAGCACACACCCGCGTGTCAAGGTTGGCACGCCGGACCGGAACTCCTTCAGGAAGGGCGAATTCTCTATCGTCGCGGCCACATCCGTTGCGAGGTCGATGCGGCAGTCCGAACATTGCACCGGCGGGCAGGGCTCCACGTCGCCCGTCGCGTTGATGTGGTGGCTGATCCCCATCGCCGCGGGACAGAGCGCGCGGCCCTCGTGGTCCCAGTACGCGTCGATCAGCACCGCCGCCCGGCAGCGCAGCCGCTGCTCCAGAAGAAAGCGGCGCAGATCCTGCACCTGCCCGTCATTCAGCGCCTCTTCAAAACACGGCTCTGGACCGGACGGCCGGTAGATGTAGTACCAGACATAATGCGCCCCGCGCGCGACCATGCCGTCGATGAACGCGGGCGTCACCACATCGGCAAACGTCGATGCCGACACGCTTGTCGCCACCCCCGTGACCAGCCCCTGCCGCTGGCAGTGCGCCAACGCCTCCAACGCCGTGCCGTAGGCCCGCCCGTCGCCGCGCCGCGCCGCATACGCCTCCGCACCACCCTCCATGCTGATCAGCGGCGAGACGTTGCCTGCCGCGCGCAAACGTTTCGCCATCGCCTCGTCAAGAAGCTGCCCGTTTGTGAACAGTTGAAAATACGAGCCGCGGTGCGCGTCAAAAAAATCGGCCAGCCATGGCAGCAGAAGCGGCTCGCCACCCAAGATGCCGAAAAAGCGGCACCCCTGCGCCGAACTCTCCGTGACGATCTTGTGGAGCAGTTCCGGCGCCATATCAACCGGACGTTCCACGCCTGTCGCCCAACACCCCTTACAGACCAGGTTGCAGCGCTGCGTGACACTGATGAAAACGAACGGCGGAAATACAACCCCCCGTTTTTTGCGGCGTTTGAAACGGCGGATGGCCCGCAGGTTGCCGAGCCCCGCGCCAACAACAAAGTTCCACAGCAGGCGCGGCGGAATCTCGCGCAGCAGCCGCAGCGGCAGCGGGGTGCGCGACGCCGCCGGAATCTCTGCTCCCAGTTTCAAGTTTCCCGTTTCCAGTTTCAGGCTCCTTTTCACAACACGCCCGAGTAAGCGACGCGGTCCCGCTCCGCCTGCTCGAATTTGGCAGGGTCGATCAACTGCCTTTGCTTCTGCTTGCGCCGCGCGGCCAGCACGCGCATGGGGTCGTCGCCCAGCGTCGCCGCAAGCTGATCGACGGAACGGTTCCCCGGTTGCGCGATCTCGCCGTTGAGTTCCGCCTCGTGACAGAACGGGAAAATCAGCGCGCAGGCCGGGCAGAGCCGCGCGCAAGCCGGACAGCCGGTCTTGCAGCTCAGCGGCGCGGTCACCCGCACGCGCCCGGCGAGGCGCCCGGTTGCGTCTTTGCTGTACACCGAAAAGAGGCAATAGCCGTGGCAGGTGCCGCAGCCCGTGCAGCGGGTGCGGTCGATGACCGGGTACCACGGCACGCCGTATTCGCGTTTGAGGGCCTCGCGGTCGAACGGCAACGCCACCCACTCGATGAGACGGTCGCGAAACGGGACACCCGCACAATCGAGCAGCGCCTGCGCCGCACGCGGCCGTGAACAGCCCGCGACATACGCCGCGTCCACCTCGGCGAACAGCGCCCCCAGCGCAGCCGAACTCGGCTTGAGCGCCTGTTCGGCCAACTCCTCCGACCGCACCACCGACTCCACACTTACCCGTGCGTAAGCCGCGAGGTGCGCCACACCGTCCACGCACAAATGGTCACGGGCGCCCAGCGAAAACAGAATCACGTGGGGCATCACGCAGGCTCCTTCCGTTACCGGATTTTAACCAGGATCACAAACAGCAGCGGCGTCAGAAACGACTGGATCAGCACAAACCGCATCAAGACCTGCGCATTGCTCCAGCCCATATTCTTGCGGCAATGGTCGTGCAACGGGAAACGGATGCTGTGCAAGGCTTTGACCAGCGCGACCTGCCTCTCAGACGCCTCTGCCGACAGCGTATGCGGAGGCCGTACGTCGAAGCCCAGCCGCCTGAAAACACGCAACAAAATGAGTTTAAACAGCCCGGTGCCTCCGTTGACCAACACGACCGGCGAGACAACAAAAATCAGAAACGGATTGCCCGCTACAAGAACCGCCACGCCCACCAACATGCCCAGCAGCCGCGATCCCGCATCGCCCATCAGCACCCCGCTCGGTTCGGCGTTATGCCACAGGTACCCAGCCAGCGAACCCGCCACCGTCGCGACCAGAATCGCCCAGCGTGCGCCGTCAGGATTGTGAGGAATCAACAGGTAATCAGCGATCGGCCGATAGCCGACCACACCATAGAGCAGCCCGGCCAGCGAAAAGAGCGAGAGCAGGGTCAATGACCCCGCGAGCCCGTCCACGCCGTCAGAGCAGTTCGTAGCGTTCATCGTGAACCAGAGCAACATCGCCGCGCAGGGGATGTAATAACAAGGCGGCACCCCCACCGCGTGTTTAAAGAATGGCAGCCAGACCTGTGAGCCTTGTCCCAGATACAGAAAAGAGGCGGCAAACAAAGCCACCGCCAAGTCAAGCAGCCCCTTTTTGAGTTCGCCCCACGGCAGGCTGCTGCAGTCGTCCAGATAGCCAACGAGCATGCTCAGATACAGACAGACCACCACCCCTAAATCCCATGACCTGATCGGCACGAACAGCACCAGCACAGGGATCAACAGCAGAGAGATCAGCAACCCCGCGCCTGTGGGCTTTCCGGCGGATTCTTGGCCGCCATCCGCCGCAAGGAGTTTTCCGCGGTCCGACGGCAGCCGGTTCCAGAGACGCGGCAGAAAACTCCAGATGATCAGCCCGCCCGTTAGCGCGCCTGCGGCCAACAACATCAGGTGCGACGAGAAAAGCCGGAACGGTCCCCAGAGCGTCGTCAGATACGGTGCGATCCAGTACAACATCGTGCCAACCTCACTTTTGTGCCAAGCGGATTTGCTTGAGCTGACGCGCCATGGCTGCGATGTGCGCAGGCGTGGTGCCACAGCAGCCGCCCAGGATGGAGGCCCCCGCCGCAACCAGCCGTCCGACTTTCGACGCCATCTCATCCGGCGACTCGGGGAAGGCCGTCTCTCCGTTCACCAGTTCGGGCATGCCCGCGTTGGGCATCGCGATGAGCGGCACCCCCGGTGCCGCCAGACGGAGGCGCTCGATAATCGCGATCATGTGGTCCGCCCCGGTTCCGCAGTTCGCGCCGATGAGCTGCGCGCCCGCAGCCAACGCTTGTTGCGCGAACTGTTCGGGCGTCACGCCCATCATCGAAGCGTACCCGCCATCCGGTTGTGGATTAAACGTGAAACTCGCGAGACAGGTCAGCCCCGTACACTCGCGCGCCGCACGGATGGCGACGCAACACTCCTCAATCGCCATCATGGTTTCGACGATCACCGCATCAGCCCCGCCCGCTTCAAACGCACGGGACTGCTCAGCAAACGCCTCGTAAAAATCCGCCTCGGTCTCGTCGCCGTAGGGCTCCATGAACGCGCCGGTCGGCCCCATGCTGGCCATCACCGCCTGCGTGTCTCCGGCGACCTCGCGGGCCAATGCCGCCCCTGCACGATTGATGGCAGCCGCCGACCCGGCCAATCCGTAATGCGCCAGCTTATAGCGGTTTCCGCCAAAGGTGTTGGTCTCGACAACCGCGCTCCCTGCATCACGGTAGGCCTGATGAATCGAGCGCACTTGCTCCGGCTTATCCAAACACCATGTTTCAGGACACTCCCCGGGCCGCAGCCCACGCGCGTGAAGCTGTGTGCCCATCCCGCCATCGCAAATCAAAAGCTCCTGTCTTGTCCATTCCTCAAGGCGCCGCATCGCTGTTTCTCCTGTCCTGCCAAGGGTGCGAGGGCGGTCTACGGCCTGTCCGGGTCCGCCCCAAAAAAAGAAAGGAGAAGCATAGCAGAGAGTCCCGCGAAGAAGAAAGCCGCAATCCATAAAAAAGGGGTGCCGCACCCTTGTGCGACACCCCCGAAAAGAGAGCTCTGGTTCAGCAATTACTTACTGAGCACAGCATCTTTGGCGGCTTTTGCCAGACGGAATTTAGCAACCGTCTTCGCCGGAATCTTGATCGTCGCGCCGGTGGCAGGATTACGGCCGTTGCGCGCAAGACGCTTGACCTTAATCAGCTTGCCGAGCCCGGGCAGCATGATGCCCTTCGTATCTTTCGCGCCAGCGTAGGCGATGTTCAGCAGCGTTTCATAGGCCGTAACAGCCTGCTTTTTACTGATCTCCGCAGTCTCTGCGATAGCGGCCATGATTTCGCTCTTCGTCTTCGGCGTTGCCTTCTTAGCCATAAGTTACTCCTTTTTTTATAGGGGATTAAATCCCACAACGATGTACACCATAAGCTATTTTTCTTAAGAATCAACACCAAAAATAAAAAAGGCTGCTATTTTTTTGCCTTTCTTTCTTGCGTTTCCGCCAGAAGACGACACACAGGTGTGGCGTCAAGGCGTCAATGACGCGGATGAAACTGCGTGTGCGTGCGTGTGACAGACCCTTCTTCGACGTGTGTGTAGACCTGCGTCGTCGCGATATCCGCATGTCCAAGCATTTCTTGAATCGCGCGGATCTGCGCACCGTGGGCCAGCAGATGACTCGCGAAACAATGCCGTAAAACATGGGGGGAAAGCGCGCGCCCGATCTGCGCAGCCCGTGCACGCTTAACCAGCATCGCAAACACGCCTTGACGCGTAAACGGCTTGCCCCGCTGCGTCAGGAACAGACACGTCTCCGTCGCGTCGCCAGCGCGCACGAACCGCAACCGCGCCGCCGCCAGATAACGAAGGAGCCAGCGCACCACCTCGGCTCCCATGGGGATCACCCGCTGCTTATCCCCTTTGCCGACACAGCGCACGACGCCCTCTTCCAGCCGTACGTCAGCGACACGTAACGCGGTCACCTCCGAAACCCGCAACCCGCAGGCATAGAAAAGTTCCAACATGCACCGGTCACGCACATCATAAGCCGTATCGCCTGACACCGAACCGAGGAGCCGCACGACCTCCGCCTCCGACAGCGTGCGCGGCAACTGCCGGCCTTTGCCCGGCGCGTCCATGACCGCAGTCACATCTGCGGGCACCTGTCCCTCGGCACACAAAAAGGCGAACAGCACTTTGATGGCGACCAGCCGCCGCGCCCGTGTGGTTGCGCGCATCCGCTTCCGCCGCTGGTCATCAAGAAACGTCACAATGTGGTTGCGGGTGACGTGGTCGAACCGCGTGATGCCGCAACGCGTTTCCAGAAACGCGGCGAACATCAGCAGATCCGTCTCGTAGGCGGCTCGGGTGTTCGCGGAAAGCCCGCGTTCGTAGGCGATGTGATCGAGAAAGTGTGCGATCTGACCGCGCATGGCGCCCCGCCTATTTCGCGGCGGCGGCAGCGGCGCGGATCGCCGGGATACCGTTCGCGTCGTAGCCGACCTCCGCAATCGCGATTTCGATATTCTTTTGCGCGACCACCATAGAGTCGTAGGTGAGGATGATCGTATGTGCTTTCACGTCGAACACGGCGTGCTCCTTATTCACGCCGTTCAACGGCGCCAGCGCCTTGCGAATGCGCTGCACATCCTCCTCGCCCGCCATGGCCGGAACCTTGATCGTCATCTCGCGGACATCCGACACACGGCAACCCGACACGAGCAGGCCG
>CAZXVN010000044.1:0-6372 GCA_964643945.1 uncultured Lentisphaeraceae bacterium
ACGGGGGAGGGAGAGATGGAGTGGTGGAGTACTGGAGTGCTGGAGTGATGGAGTGATGGAGTGGTGGAGTCTTGGGGAGAAGAAGGGAGAGCGCGCGATGGAAAGTACGGTGCGGAAGAACAAGAACCGGGGATATCAGCAGTTGTTCGTGTGGGCCGACGCCATGGAATATTATGGCCTGTCATGCGGCATTTTCAGGGCTTTTCCGTATGAACTGAAGCGGGTGGCGTCACAGCAGATCGCGTCTGCCGATTCCGTACACCGCAACATCGCAGAGGGGTATTGCCGCCGCTCAATCAAGGAGTACCTCAACTTCCTGTACATAGCGCTTGGGTCACTGGGCGAATCGGTTTCCGGACTTATCGCTTATCACAAAGCCCAGCAACTGTCGGATGAGCAGTTTGAGCGTCTCGATGCTTTGGCCTACAAGATCGAGAACGGTATGCTCCGACTTGTCGAAAGCCTCGAGCGGAAGCGCGATCAGGGTGATTGGATCGACACTCTGGTAGTGAAAGAAAGCAACGGAAGCTATGCGTGGGAGTGAGGGAGGATTGGAGTATTGGAGTGTTGGAGTGTTGGGCAACTTCGATTATCCGGATTTTCAGCAATTTAGAGCCGTTTCACTTATTCTGTGGCCACTTGTCTGAAAGATGCGCACCACGCAAAACGGCCCGACAGCGTCTCGCCCGCCATATGGATAGGACTCCATTACTCCACCACTCCATCACTCCAACACTCCCCTGCTCCCCCACTCCAACACTCCATCACTCCATTACTCCTTTGTCCCGTTCCCCTCTCCCTTCCGCAGGTCGCGCAGGTAGGCGTTCTTCACGTGCCCCTGCGCGTCAATAATCCGCAGCCAGGACTTCTCGTCCGCCAGATCTTTCACGAAGGCCTTCGCGTTCACGACCACCGACGTGGGCGCGGGCTTGGACCACTCCATCGGAACGGCTGAAGCAATCGAGCCCGGGCTGCCCAGCAGCACGGCGCCGACCCCGTCGGGCGAGGTCACGACATACTCGTCGGCGTCGCGCCCGAGGCGGGCCTGGATGCGGTTCTCCTTGGAATACTCCTTGGCGTCCAACGCGAACCACGGCGTGTAACGCAGAAACGCGCCGCTGGCCAGGGTCCAGCGGGCGGAGCGCGCCTCCAGAAAATCCGTGACCTTGGTCTGGCCGCGCTTGGGCGCTTCGCGCAGCACCCAGAAGCGGCTGAAGAAGTCCATGCCGCGCGTCATGATGTCGAACCCGTCGCGGCTGTGCGGCAGGCCGAAGGTGTGTCCGATTTCGTGGAGCGTGGCGCCGATGCTGGTGGAGGCGTTGGCCCAGAAGGTGTGGCGCCCCACCGAGTCGCTGGAGAAGTTGTCGGTGTCGATCGGCGTGGCGTCCATGAACGCCTTTTGGATGTCCGCCAGCCGCGTGGGATAGCTGTAGAGGTTGGACCCGCCGAAAAGGGCGGTGTCACCGCCGCCCAGCGCGGTGTAGGCCATGTTGTGCTTGGTCTCGGGATTGAAGCGGGAAAAGGCCGGGATGATGATGTTGCGCGCGTTGGGCCGGGGCAGGTTCTTGCGCACCTGGCCCGCGAGATAGTCGAAGAGCTTGGCGCGCCCGCCGCCCATGGTGTAGATCTCCTGGGCGGTCTTGTCGCACTTCAGCACATGGACCTTGACCTTGCCCTGCCCGTCGAGTTCGAGGTTGAAGGTCATGCGGCCCAGGCCCAGGTCATGCAGGCGCTCGGCGGTGAAGGTCTGCATCATGAGCATCATGGCGCCGAGCTTGCCGGCGTAATCCTGCGGGTCGTCCTTGACGGGAGTCTGGTAGGCCGTGTCGCCGGTGCGGTCGGCCGCGTAGACGACGCGCACGACATAGGGGTTTGTCTGGGGCTTGTAGACCAGCTCCAGCGTTTTCTTGCTGGAACCGGCCTTGACCACAATGCGGTTCGTGCCCGGCACGAGTTCGGTCAGGACTTTGAAGCGGCCGTCATACGCCAGGCCCGTCAGCTTGGCGGTGTCGCGGGTGGAGGATTCGTTGAGCACCTCCACCGAGGTCAGCGACTTGTCAGCCAGCGTGCCGCGGATCAGCGGGACCGTATAGCGCAGCGTCTCGCCCCCGGCGTAATTCTCAAACCCGATCGGCGCCTCAGCGGCCGGGCAGGACAAGATGAAGGCCCACAGGAGCACAATAACCGACCGCGCACATCGCATATTGACCTCACCAGAACAGGATGAGTGTGCCGCTTGGCGCAGGCACCGCCCATGTCCCGCGAATGGCGAAGTTGTCGATGCCGCCGTCTTTATCGCCGCCGTTCTCCCAACCATATATCCGAAGAGTGAGGGCGTTGGTGATGGCGGCAAAACTGGCGTCCAGCGTCAGCATGCTGCCGGACTGCAAGGCCATGGTAGCTGGCGCGGCGCCAATCAGCACCGTCTCGGTTGCCACGACGCTCAAAGTGTTGGTCGGCGGGCTGATGCTCATCGTGGCCATGTTCGCCGCGTAATTGTCCAGACTGGACCTGAGCGCCCATCTGGCCGGGCCCACCGGTATGGTGCCCTGATCTTTCTGCCGACAGACATCAAAGGTGATGTTCGTAATGGTCATCACGGCTTTGTCAACAGGTGTCAGCTTGACTTCGAAGTACCGGTCTGTCACCTGGTTTGTTATGCTTCCATCCCAACCGTCAGCAACAAATTGCCCTGCAGAACCGTTCACGCCGATCTTCGCACCGCCGACCATCGCGAACGAACCAAAGACAATCCCCTTCTCGTAGGGTGGCGGAGTCGGATCAGTCGCCAAGCCGTTCACGGAATTTGAGAACGTGTAGAGTGCCGTGAAATCGCGCTTCTCACCGACAGACGGCGCGACATCGTCCGTGATGTTCACAATGGCGTTGCTGGAATCGCCCATGGCATAAAAGCCGTTGGGAATCAGATCGAGTTGTACGGTCTCGGTGCCTTCGCCGTAGACGGCATCCCGCAACACCAGCACTGGAACCACGTAATTGGTCGCGCTGGCCAGCAGCGTCACGTTAGTCAAGAACGCCGTGTAGTCGCTACCCGGCGTGGCCGAACCGGTCACGGCGATGTAGACGGTCACGGCCGAACCCATGGACTCAGGCTGACGGCTGAGTGCGAAGCCTCCTTCAACCGGTCCGTATTCCGAGCCGTCGGAAGTCTTCACAAGGGTGATGACGGGTTGGGTAGCGTCCGCGATGTTCACTGTGGCGCTGGCGGGATCGCCGACCGTATAGGCAAGATTTGGGAGTATGTCCAGCATGACGGTCTCGTTCCCCTCAGCAAAGTCGGTGTCCTTAAGCACGGCGACGTTGACCGTCGCGTTCGTCGCTCCCGCGGCGAACGCGAGGTTCGTAGTAAATGCAGTGTAGTCGTTGGTCATCGTCGCCGTGCCGGTGATGGTGCAGTACACGGTCAGGGCATAATTGGTGGCCTCGCCCGCAGGCCGGCTGAGGGTGAAGGAGCCGTTGACCGGCCCTTCCTCGGTGCCGTCGGCTTTCTTCACAAGAGTGACCACGGGCTTGACGCCGTCCGTGATGTTCACGGTGGCGCTGCCAAGGTCTCCGACCGTATAAGCCGCCTCTGCGGTGAGGTTCAGGATGACCGTCTCAGTTCCCTCGTCAAAGTTGGAGTCCTGCTTCACAGTGACAATGATCGGAGCGTTTGTGTGCCCGGCCGGAATGATTACACTGCCAGAGAGCGCGGTGTAGTCGCTGTTCGTCTGGGCTGTAGACGCGACATCGACCGTGTAGTTCACTACGAGCGCGTAGTTTGTGGCCTCGCCTGTGGCAGGTCGGCTGACGATGAACCCGCCGTTGACAGGCCCCTCCTCAGCGCCGTCGGCCGTATTTGTGATCGTGACCACGGGCTTGATGCCGTCGGAGATGGTCACGGTGGCGTTGCTGGAGTCCCCGACCGAGTAGGCGGCGTTGGCGGTCAGGCGCAAAATGACCGTTTCGGCACCTTCATTAAAATCGGCGTCCTGCAACACGGGAACAAAGATCGTGGCGTTCGTCTCGCCCACACCCAAAATCGAAATGCCTGTCAAGTCGGTGTAGTCGCTGCCCGCCGTGGCCGTTCCCGCCACGGTGTAATAGACCGTCACCGGAAGGTTGGTCCCCACATTGTCCCGGCTGATCGTGAAGGCACCATTGACCGGCCCCTCCTCAGCACCATCAGTCGTGTTAGTGACGGTGATGGTGGAAAGCGGATTCGATCCCGCAGCCACCTGCAACTGAATGCTGTTCGCGTTGTAAATGAACGTGGGTGAGAAAAGCTCCAGACCGGTGCCGACTGACAACGTGCCGCTGTAGGCACCGGCGGCATCGAATGTGAACAACGTGTAAGTCCCTACATCCAGTCCACCGGGACTGCTGAAATTGACCGTGTTGCCGTTGAAGGTCACACTGGTGGTGTCTGCGGTCAGTCCTGTGAAGGCAAGCACGTCGCCCGTGCCCGGCGAGCCGAGGTCAAAGGCGAAGACCGCGCCCGCCGCGAAGACCGCCGTCTTGCCGCCGCCCAAATCAGTCGTCAATGTCCCGATGCTCATTCCCGGCGCGTTGGTGCTGCCTGATGCTGCCGTAAGTGATCCCTTCACCGTACCGTTGCCGCTGAGCGTCTGGCCGGACGCGAGCGTGAAGCCGGAGCCGGGAACCGACACGTCGAAGAGCGCGCCCGAATATACCTGCACACCGCTGCTGTTGCCGATCGAACCGCCGGAACCGAGCGCCAGTGTGCCGGCCTTGACGGTTGTCAGACCGCTGTAGGTGTTGGCGTTGTCCAGCATCCAGAGCCCGGTTCCGCCTTTTGTCAAGCCCTTGCCGGCGCTGACTTCTGAAACCACGCCGGCGACGAGGCCTGTTCCCGACCCCTGAAGCCAGGTCTGGTCCTGGACAAACTGCAAGTTGTTGCTGATGATCACAGAAGCGGCGGCATTCACCACGTCCACGGTCGGCGAACTGCCTGAGAACTTCAGCGCATAGCCCGCCAAGGTAACGGTATTGCTGAACGTCATCCTGTTCAACTCATAAGGATTCGTGATGTCATTGTTGGAAACCTGCCCGTTCGTGTTGGTGGCGAACACCAGATTCACATCGACTCCGCTCGCCGGCTTGGAACTGCCGTTCCAGTTGCCGCCTGTACCGCCCTGGCTCCATGCCCCGCTCGCGTTGCCGCCGTCCCACGTGCCCGGCGCAGGCATGCCGACCGACTCCTGCCATGACGTGGCAATGCGGATTTCATCTAACTGTGCTATACTGGGTGTACTGCCGTTATTGTTGGATAAGGTTCTGATACCCGTTATGCCACTACTGAGGTCAATTGTGTTGGTAACGGACGCTGTCCAGGTTGAAGCGCTCGTGGAAAGATCCGGGTTCACATAGGCCTTAACGACATCATCGGCGCTCCCTGTTACTCCAGACATCTGTATGCTGAACACGAATAAATATGAGTTTGTGGAAGTGTTAACGAGTCGGTTATAGGAGCCCCCCGTTGAGGTGTTGGTTAGGCAATAGTAAGATGGTATACCGTTTGGCCCGTATATTTGAAGAAGTGGATTAGCCGAGTAACCGCTGAGCCATATACCCCCTTGATACCTTATGTAGGTCGACTGCATTACGAAAGCCACCCAATAAGTCTTTCCATCGTCAGCGATAGTACTTCCGAAACTCCGCGAGTGCTGTTCCGGGTTGGTCCCTGTAGCTGTAAACCAATGCATGTGGTTGCCGATCATAGTCTGTCCAGGATACGCTATGAAGGCGCCCTCATTGAGGTTAGTCGCATAAACGCCAGTCTTAGCAGATGTGACCGACCAAGCCCCAGCCCACCCTGACCCGCCGTTCTGGGTATTCATACTAGTACCTGCATAATTGAACGACTCTTCTACGAGCAGCGTGGCGCGCGCAAAGGACGCGCAGAACAGAATAACCAGCAGCGAAGCGAACCGTTTCATAATCACATTCCGTTTCATGATGAGACTCCTTGCTTTGAGCGGCCGGAATGACCGGCGATCAGTGAGACGACCCATGAGCCCTAAACACAGCCCATTTGTTTCATTAAAATATCACAGACCGGCAAGTCGTACTTCGCAGTAACGACAGAAAAAAGTCGCAATTCGTGCCAAAGGCGGAGAGATGGAGTGGTGGAGTACTGGAGTAATGGAGTAATGGAGTATTGGAGTAATGGAGTATTGGAGTAATGGAGTGTTGGAGTAATGGAGTGTTGGAGTAATGGAGTAGTGGAGAAACGGGAGCGGGCCGGGGATGGCGTCGGTGTCGGAATCGGAAGCGAGTCTCGCATGCCTGACCGGCCAACAGCATCTCTGTGCTCTCCCATGACTCCAACACTCCACCACTCCATCACTC
>CAZXVN010000045.1:0-3035 GCA_964643945.1 uncultured Lentisphaeraceae bacterium
CCAGCGCTACGGGGCCTGCCCCGCGCCTCACGATATCAACTGTACCTTCGAGGATTTGGAAATCTACATGAAGGTGGGCCTCAACGTGATGATGAGCGGAATTCCCTGGTGGAGTTGCGACACCGGCTTTGTAAGCCCGGACAATAAAAGTCCTCACTTTCAGGAATTGATGACGCGGTGGTATCAGTATGGGGCCTTCCTGCCCGTCTTCCGCACCCATGCCTGCCGGCCTAACAACGAACCGTGGAACCTCGGCGGAAAGAAAACTTATGGCCATATCCGGGCATCCCTGCTGCTCAGGGAGCGCCTGCGCCCGTATTTGATGGAGCAGATGAAACTGGCCTCCAAGCGGGGATTGCCGCCGATGCGCCCATTGTTCTTCGACTTCATGAACGACCCCAAGGCGGCGGCCGTGGAAGATGAATATATGTTCGGATCCGATCTGCTGGTGGTCCCCGTCACCAAATACGGGATGCGCAGCCGCGAGGTCTATCTTCCGGCGGGAGTCGAATGGACCGATGCCTGGACAGGAAAGAAGATCCAGGGTGGAAAAGCCATCACCGCCGACGCGCCGATCGAGCATATTCCCGTCTATATTCGAGGCGACAAACCCGCGCTCCTCGCACACTTTCGCGATCTGTACGAGGCGCCGATGGCGGTTCCCGGCCTGATCGAAGCCGAGTCACTGAAGGTCCAATCCGTGAGCCGGAGCCGGGTCGAGCCGCAGGACATGACGCCCTTCGGCAATCACTGGAGCGACGACAGCCAACTGGTCTGGTGGGGAGGATTGAGCGAAGGCGACCAGCTTGTTCTGGAAGTGCTGGTGGACAAGGCGGGCTCCTATGAACTGGAATTGCACCTATCCAAGGCCGAGGACTATGGCATCTTCTGTTTCCAACTCGACGATGGCCCTGAGAGTGAGGCGATTGACCTCTTTCAGCCAAGGCTGCAACCGCCCATGGTTTTCAAGCTCAAACCGGCGACGCTGGCCGCCGGAAAGCACCGTCTGACGATCACCTACCGGGGAAAGAATCCCCAGTCCAGAAATTCCCTGATCGGCATCGATTGCCTGGAACTCAATGCGAAAGAAGGCGGTACGGCGGCAGGGACCGACAACAACCCTGCCGCGAGGTATAGAACTGTCATCAAGAGTCAGGACAAAGCCGTTTTTGCGAAAGCAGCCCTGGAGTTGAGGCGCTGGATGGAGGTTCACGACCCGCAGCGCCCCACCTATCACACCATGGGTCCCCTGAACTTCACGTTTGACGTCAATGGGCCGATCTACCATGATGGCAAGTATCACATCTTCTACCTCAACGACAAGAACCCGGATGGCTGCCGGCGTGGTCACTTGGTAAGCAAAGACCTTGTTCGCTGGGAGGATTGGCCTGTTGCGATGTGGCCGGATACCACATGGGACCGCGAGGCGGTCTTTTCAGGGAACAATGTGATCGATGATAAGGGGATTCCCACCTTCATTTATACCGGCAATTCCTCTCACCAGACTGCGAAGGGCGTGATGGCGCGCAGCGACGATGGCATGCTGACCTGGCAGAAGAAGCTGGTGATGGACAAGCAGCCGTACCCCGGCACGCCCGTCCATTGGGACGGACAACTATGGAAAGACGGCGGAACCTGGTACCAGCTTTGCGGGGGCAGGTATGCGAATGGTGGCGCGGCCGTGTTGTGGTCGTCGCCGGATTTGGAAAACTGGACCTACCGCAATCGCATCTATACAACCGCCAAGTACGGTGATTTCTGGGAACTGCCTTACCTGCTGCCCTTTGGCGAAAAGTCCGTGCTGATCATCGGGGTCTGCCCCGTACGTTACTGGGTCGGCGCCTATGACAAGATTTCTTTTGTGTTCAAGCCGGACGGGGAGGAAGCGGAGATCCTTGACGTTTCCCCTCATTTCTATGCACCGAATCCTCACATGGTCGATGATAAGGGTCCCGGCGGTTCCCAGCGGCGGCTGATGTTCGGCTGGGTGCGCGGCGGTCAGACGCCGACGAAAAAAGTTCCGTACTGGGACGGGAACCATTCGATTCCTCGCGTCTTGACACTCGATGCCGGCAAGCTGATTCAAGAGCCAATTCCGGAATTGCAGCTGCTTAGGCACGGGCATCTTCAACTGAAAGATCGGACTATTGAGTCTTTCGCCCCCGGATTGCTCAAAGATCTTACCGGTACCGCGTTGGAGATTGTCGCCTCGTTCGATCCAAAGGGAGCCACCGCCAAGCGGTTTGGCGTGAAGCTGAGGATGTCCAAGGACGGCAAGGAACAGACTGTTGTCTACTACGAACCAGCGACCGGCCGGTTCGGCGTGGCCGGGTCGGTCGTCGACGGCGAGGTGAGCGACAAAGCCGACTTTCCGGCCGGCCAGAAGGTCGCGCTGCACATCTTCCTCGATCGCTCCGTCGTGGAGGTGTTTGCCGTCGGTCGCGTGATTACCAAACGCACGTACTCCGATCCGGCCAGCCAGGGGCTGGACGTCTTCAGTGATGGCGGAAGCGTGAATCTGGAGGCCCTCGACATCTGGCGAATGAAAAGCATCTGGAATTGAGGCCGTAACGGTAAACAATGATTGGCACTTAGTAAACAAGACAGGTATCCAAGACAGGTATCCTATGAAGAAGATAACGACACGTTGGTTGATCGGTTTCGCAACGCTCGCTCTCTACAACCCGGTGGCGGGGGCCGACAAGACCCCGGTATCTTTGCCTCCGGTAAAGGGTCTTACGGGAAAAGTTCGCGATGTTATGGTGCGGGCGCCGGCGCCAATAAGCATACAGCCGCTGTCTGCCGTGAAGCCGAGCATCGATGTCGATCTGCGGCGCATGGCACAGTGGGCGATGAACTATCTCATGCGCACGCCGCGGAAAGACCTCGATTATGAACCGGTGTTCCAGGCCAACCCGATGAATTGTCCGCCTGTTCCTGGCGGACATGATGTGGTGGTTGCATGCGACACGGACGCCCGGATGGATTGGGAATGGTACTACATGCGGGAAATCAGCGGTTCAACGGCCGGCAAG
>CAZXVN010000046.1:0-3153 GCA_964643945.1 uncultured Lentisphaeraceae bacterium
GGGACGCTCGCCCTCCAGTTGCGCGAAAACGCAGTGGAGGGCGAGACTCTGTCGAGCCGGTTTGGTTGAGTGAAAGACAAGGGGAAAGAAAATGGTCAACGAGAACGTTTACAACGAGTTGGTGATGAAGTACCGTGCGCATTTCGGGCGCGGCCCTGAAGCGGTGGCGTATGCGCCGGGGCGCATCGAGGTGCTGGGTAACCACACGGACTATAACGAGGGCTTTGTCTTTTCTGCGGCGATCAACTTGGGCACCTTCTTCGCGGTCTCCAAGAGCGCGACGCAGAGCTGTCGGCTCGTGGCGGGCGACCTGATGAAGGAAGTTGCCTTCGATGTGCAAAACATCGAGGCGTCGAAAACCGACACCTGGCAGAACTATGTCAAAGGCACGCTGGCCGGCCTGGCCGGAGTCCAGGCTGTTCCCTGCGGCTTCGACGGCATGTTCCTGGGAAACATTCCGCTGGGCAGCGGCCTCTCAAGTTCCGCTGCGCTCGAGATGTGTACGGGGCTTGCGCTGGCCAAGCTCTATGGCATCAGCGTGGACATCGTGACGCTGGCGAAGATCGGCCAGAAAGCCGAGCACGTCTATGCGGGATGCAAATGTGGGCTGCTGGATCAGATTTCAAGCCTCGCGGGCCAGTCCGGCAAACTCGTCAAGACCGATTTCCGCTCGGTGGCCTACGAGACGGTCGCGTTGGGCGGGGACGCCTGTTTCCTGATGTGTAACACGCATGCGAAGCATGCACTGGTGGATGGCGCCTATAACAGGTTGCGCGAGGCGTGCGAGCAGGCCGCCGCACACTTCGCCAAGGTGCTGCGGCATCCGGTGACCGCGTTGCGCGATGTGAGCATGGCGGAGTGGGCGATCTACAAGCGCGGGCTGCCTGAGGCTGTGGCGAACCGTGCGGCGCATCCGATCGGCGAGGACGAGCGCGTGCTCAAAGGCGCGGAGCTGCTGGCCAAGGGCGACCTGCCGGGCTTCGGGGCGCTGATGTTCGACTCGCACGAGAGCTCGCGCGTGCTGTTCGAGAACTCCTGCGAGGAGCTGGACGCGGTGGTCGATGCCGCGAAGAAGATCCCGGGCGTGCTGGGCGCGCGCCTTTCGGGCGGCGGCTTCGGCGGCTCGGTGGTGGTGCTCGTGCATCCGCGCGATGCCGAGACGGCCTCGGTCGCCCTGGCGAACGCCTATGCGGCGACATTCGGCAAACCGTGCGACGTGAGCGTGATCAAGCCGGCGGACGGCGCGCACATCGTCGCGTAATGCGGACGGCGGCGGCTTGACTGGCGGTATGAATGGAAAGAAAAAGGGCCGATGCACAGGCATTGGCCCTTTTTTGCTGAACGGCAGGCACACGTTACTTTGCGAGCAGTTCCCTGGCCTTCGCCAAAACATTCTCGGTGGTAAAACCGAAGAGCTTAGCGAGCTCTTTGAACGGACCCGAGGCGCCGAAGGTGTCGAGCGTGATCATCAGGCCCTTGCTGCCCGCGTAACGCTCCCAGCCGAACGAGCTGCCGGCTTCGACCACCAGACGGCGTTTGCAGTCGGGGTCGATGATGCGGTCACGGTAGGTCTTGTTCTGCTTCTCGAACAGTTCCCAGCAGGGCATACTGACGACGCGCACGTTCTTGCCTTCGATCTGTTGCGCGGCTTCGAGGGTGATCTCCACCTCGGATCCGGTCGCGATGAAGGTCAGGTCGGGCGTGCCTTCGCCGCTTTGCCACAGTATGTAGGCACCCTTCTCCAAGTTGGAGGCTGAAGGATATTTCGCGCGGTCGATCACCTTCATGTTCTGGCGTGTGAGCAGGAGGGCGGTGGGCCCCTTCTTGTTTTTTAGTGCGGCGATCCACGCAGCAGAGGTTTCGGTCGGGTCCGCAGGGCGGATCACCGTGATGTTAGGCATGCAGCGCAGCGCGGCAAGCTGCTCGACCGGCTCGTGCGTAGGGCCGTCCTCGCCGACGCAGAAGCTGTCGTGCGTGTAGACGTAGATGACCGGCAGGCCCATGAGCGCGGCGAGGCGCATGGCCGGGCGGCAGTAGTCGCTGAAGACGAAAAAAGTACCGCCGAAGATACGGAACCCGCCGTGTACCTGAACGCCGTTCATGATGGCGGCCATGGCGAGTTCGCGAATGCCGAAGTGGAAGTTGCGGCCCGCGTAATCACCGGGCTTGATCTCGCCCAGATCCTTGAGCCAGGTCATGTTGCTGGGCGCGAGGTCGGCCGAACCGCCGACGAGCTGTGGCATCGCCTGAGCGAGCGCGTTGAGCACAAGGCCCGAGGCGTTGCGCGTGGCGACCGGCTTGGCGGGGTCGAAGACAGGCAAAACGTGTTCGATCTCGGTGGGCAGGGCATCCTCGTGCATGGCCTTCCATTGTTCGCTCTTTTCAGGATTGGCCTTGGACCAATCCTTAAAAACGCGTTTCCATTTACCTTGCACGCGCTTCATCTTGGAGGCACGCTTCTGGAAAAGGGTGTATACATCCTGAGGGACGTAAAAGAAGAGGTCTTCGGGAAAGCCGAACACACGCTTGGTGAGTTTGACTTCCTCTTCGCCGAGGGGTGCGCCGTGGGCCTCGTGGGAATCCTGCTTGTTGGGGCTGCCCTTGCCGATGTGGGTCTTGCAGATGATGAACACCGGCTTGCCGGTGAGCTTGGAAGCCTTGCGGAGGGCGCGGTCGATCTGGTCGTAGTTGTGTCCGTCGATCTCCAGCACATGCCAGTTGTAGGCTTGGAAACGCTTCTTGGGGTCGTCGCTGACAGAAAGGTCGGTGTGGCCCTCGATGGTGATGCCGTTGCTGTCGTAGAAAAGCACAAGCTTGTCGAGTTTCAGGTGGCCTGCGAGCGAACAGGCCTCGTGGCTGAGGCCTTCTTCGAGGTCGCCGTCACCACAAAAAACCCAGGTGCGGTGATCGACGACCGGGTCGGCTCCAGACGTGTTGAAGCGTGCGGCCACCATGCGCTCGGCAAGGGCCATGCCGACGGCATTGGCGATGCCATGGCCGAGCGGTCCGGTGGTGGTCTCAACGCCGTCGGTGTGGCCGTATTCTGGGTGGCCGGGGGTGCGGCTGCCGACCTGCCGGAAACGTTTGAGTTCGTCGAGCGGCAGATCGTAACCCGCGAGATGCAGGAGGCTGTAGAGAAGCATGGAGCCATGG
>CAZXVN010000047.1:0-3279 GCA_964643945.1 uncultured Lentisphaeraceae bacterium
TCTTTCGTCGTTCGTTTCCACGCCCATCGCGGACAGAGGAGTTATCCACAACCCCGCCAAAGGGCCTTTACCGGCCCGTCGGCGGGGCTGTGGGTAACTCCGTCATCTTTGTTTACCCATGAATTCTGGTGAGGAGCCATACAAATTAGTACTTTTGGGGGAATGATGATGGCTGCACGGATTATGCATCAGGCGCGTTCAGGTCTTGTTGCGGGGACACTCCTGGTGTTTCTCGCGCGTGTTGGGTTTGCCGCCGCTCCAGAGGTTGTGACAAAAACAGCCTCGTTTTGGCTCGATGCGGGCAGCGCAGCATCTTTGGTGATTAAAAATGACAATGTGACGGAATGGCGTGATGCACGCTTTGATGGGAAAACCTTTGCGAAGAAGGCGACCATTAATGGCCAGTCCCAGTTGATGAAAGACAATCTCCTGGGAAACAAGCCGTACATCTTGATGAACGCCGGAAATTTTTTCTCCTTTGCTGACGAGACGAAGATCCGCGCGGTTTTCTGGGTGATCCGCGCATCTGCCCTTAACGCCTATTTGCTCGGCCGGATCGGTGGCGAGAAAGGGTATTATGATTTTCATCGAAATATTGAAAGCGGGAACGGGGAGCTTTGGGATCGCACGTATGCCGCGAGTGGATTACGGAATGGGGCCACCTATTTGAATGGAACCCTGATTGACGGAACCGAGCATGAGCTGGATATCAACTTCAACCTGATCTCCGTCATCGCCACTGAACCGCTTGCCGCAAATACGTTAGCGGCTGACCGTAGTGCCTCTCGGGCAGGCAACATTTGTGTTGCTGAGCTTATTCTTTTCGACACCGTTCCGACCGATGAGCAGCGCAGTCAAGTCGAAAAATACCTGGCCTCGAAATGGGGGCTCGCTGATTATGGGAAAGCTGTTGCCAAGAAGGCTTCAGTCACAGAGCTTTCAACTTGGCTTGAGCCTGCTGCGACTGGCAAGAACTACCCCGAGGGTGAAGCGTCGAGGCAATGGGGTGTTTTGCAAGATGATTTGAAGAAAACGAACCGTTTCAAGCAGTTTGCGTCTGAGACCTATTGCGCGGACGCATTGGTGACACTGGAAGATAAAGACCCGCTGACCATTTTGCTGCGTCGAACGCAAGCCTCGTTGAACGATATTAAAGCGATGCGGAACGCCCCGTCGCTTAAGTCAGAAACAAAGGCATTGGCTGATCTTGCTGCGCGGGCAAAAGCAGCCGCCGAAGCCGAACGCCGTCCATTGTTTGACGAGGCGCTGCTCTTGCGCCGCAAGATCGCGTTTTCAAATCCGCTGCTCAATTTTAAAGAGTTGCTTTTCATCAAGCGCGATTTATTCAATGTCATGCAGCATTGCTGTGATCAGTACTATGGGCAACAGCAGCGGACCGGCGGCGGATTGTTCGTCCTGTCGGATCCGTTTGGCGAGTCGCCCGCGATACGGGATGTGCTGGCAGGCTCTAAGCTTAAAATCGGAACACGTCAGGAGATGGGAAAGGACGGGGGATCGGTTCTTTCGCCGGCGCTCTCGTATGACGGGAAGATGATTGCCTTTGCTTATGTGGAGGGTAAAGGAAGCCGTGCGCACATCTCCCATGTGGATCACGCGAACAACGGGCATTGGGACAAAGGCTTTTGTTATCATCTTTTCACGGTTGGTTCGGATGGCTCAAACCTGAAGCAGATTACAGACGGCACGTTTAATGATTTCTCCCCGTGTTTCACGCCTGCGGGACGCCTTGCATTTATTTCTGAACGGCGTGGCGGCTATTTGCGCTGCGGCCGCCAATGCCCCAGCTTTACGATGTTTGATATGGCTGTGGACGGGTCGGATATGCGTTGCCTAAGCTTCCATGAAACGAATGAGTGGTCTCCCGCGATCACGCATGACGGCATGTTGCTGTGGACGCGTTGGGATTATGTTGACCGCCATGGGTGTACCGCTCATCATCCGTGGATTACAACCCCCGACGGGCGCAATCCGCGTCCGGTTCACGGCAACTATTCACTCCGCTACAAGCGAGCGGATATGGAGATCGACACGCGCGCAATTCCGAATTCCCATTGCTTTGTCACGACAGGCGCGCCGCATCATGGACAAGCTTTCGGATCATTAATGGTCATTGATCCGCGCGTGGCGGATGATGATGCCATGTCACCTGCGAAGCGGTTGACGCCGGATGCGGGATTCCCCGAAACACAAGAAGGTTCACAGAGCTATGGGACCGCATGGCCATTGAGCGACGCCTATTATATCGCGGCTTATGAGCCTGCCGAAACTCACGTTGGCGGCAAGAAACTGACCTTTGGAATCTATTTGGTCGACAAATTCGGCAACAAGGAGCTTATTTATCGCGATCCGAAAATCGCCTGCGTAAGCCCCCTGCCCTTCCGTGCGGAGAAGCGTCCGCCTATTATTCCTGAGCAGCGTATTGCCGCCGTTCCTGCGGCAAAGCGCAAACCCGCAGACTGGCAGGCGGAAGCGCGTGGGCAAGGGACCATAACCATTGCAGATGTGTATAAGAGTTACTTGCCGTGGCCCGAAGACGCCAAGAAGATTTCCGCTCTTCGGATATGGCAGATCTATCCGGCGTCAGTGGCTACCGCAGAACTGGCGCATCAAACCGGCATCCAGATCAAGGAAGGATTTGATTCTGTCAATCTTGTGCGCACGGTTGTCGGGACAGTTCCGGTCGAAGCCGATGGAAGCGCCTATTTCAAGGTGCCTACAGGCTATGAGATTTTCTTCCAGGCGCTCGATGAACAGGGCGCCGCGATTCAATCCATGCGTTCGTCGACAGCGTTGGTGCCCGGAGAGCAGCTCTCCTGTCAAGGGTGCCACGAGCCCAAAGGCATCGCACCCGAGCGCCTGCCCGCTGCGACACCCCTTGCAATGAAACGTGCGCCTTCACTGCCCAAGCCCGGGCCGGAGGGCTCGCTCCCCTTCAGTTATCCGAGGCTTGTCCAGCCTGTGCTGGATAAAAAATGTGTCGGTTGTCATGCGGACAAGATCAAGAATGCAAAGCCGGGAGAAAAGGTGCCCCCGCGGTTAGATCGTGAGGTGAAGGGAAAATATTTCACCTCCTATATTAATCTGGCTGAACCCTACGGCTTTGTCTCGTATGGCGCTGGACACGATTTCAATTCGCCCAAGTTTTATCGGACGTTCCCGGGGCAATTCGGCGCGCGTGCATCCAAGCTTTATCAGATGCTGAAGAAGGGGCACCACGACGTCAAGCTAAGCGCCGACGAGATGGAGCGCATCATCATT
>CAZXVN010000048.1:0-8687 GCA_964643945.1 uncultured Lentisphaeraceae bacterium
TCCCGTTATCACTCTCAACTATCATTCGTTTCCGTTCGTTTCGGGGTCACGTCTCAACGTTCGTTTCGGGTTCACCTCGCCATCCACCAAACAATCCCCCGCCCACCCCGCTTTGACATTGCCGGTCAACGCCATTTTCCGTTACCACCCTCAATGTCAATATAAACACGCCGTCACCCCCTGAACCGCTTTCCTGGCCGTACGGGCGGGCCTGCGTGCCCGCCCCCCCCCCCAGGCGCCGTTTTAGCGCAGCGCAACCAGCCGCGTATGCGATAGCTTTCTGGAAGACCGGCCTCCCCTCTCACCATCCACCAAACACTCCAACCACCCGCCCCGTTTTAGCATTGCCGTCCCAACCGATCCCACCCGTCAGACCAGTCCTACGAGTCAGACCCTTAGCGCACAATAGCACGGGGTTAATCATTTTTCTGGGCCATTGCAGGTGTGGGCCGCGCTGCACACGAAGGGCACGGGGATGGGCATATGGGCGTTTTTTGAGGCCCGGCGTTGACGGCTGGCCTCATGGGAACTGGAACGCCCGGTAGAAGCGCCGGGGGAAGTTGGTGGCCGTCTGGTCGGTGTAGAACAGCACATTGGTGGGCGTGGTGTTGGTCCAGAGAGGCGCCCAACCCGCCAGGTCTGTGGAGGCCTCGATCACCAGCGTGCCGGGTTGAAACACCTCGTCCACACGCAATTTGGCCGCGCCGTTGGTCAGGTTGAGACCGGTCATCAACGGCGAGGGGACGCAGAAGTATTTTATGGTGGCGAAATCCTGATTACCTCCGCTGTTATTGTTATACGAATACCCCGTCACAACCACATTTCCGCTGCGGTCCACCGCCACGGCTCTGGCCACGTCGTCGTCGTCGGCCGGCCCGTTGTAGCGGTTGGTCCAGAGCGGCACGCCTGCGCCAGAATACTTGAGCGTCACATAATCATACCAGCCTGCGCTGTCACTCGAATATCCCGTCACGATCACGTTGTTGCCGCCGTCTACCGCCACGGCATTGGCGTCGTCCTTCTGGTGGTCCGGCCCGTCATAGCGATTGGTCCAAAGCGGCAAGCCTGCGCTCGAATACTTGATCGTTGCGCAATCTTCACCGGTTCCGCTGCCTTCCGAATAGCCCGTCACGATGACGTTGTTGCTGCCATCCACTGCCACGGCCTGAGGCCAGTCACCCCCATTCCCCGGCCCGTTGTAGCGGTTGGTCCAGAGCGGCACGCCCGCGCTCGAATACTTGATCGTCGCATAATCATACTGGCTTCCGCTGCCAATCGATTCCCCCGTCACGATGACATTGTTGCTGCCGTCCACCGCCACCGCCCGGGCAGTATCAAGGTTGTTCGCCGGCCCGTTGTAACGGTTGGTCCAGAGCGGCACCCCTCCGCTTGAATACTTGATGGTCGCAAAGTCGTCGCTGCTGCTGCTGCCGCCACTATACGAGTGGCCCGTCACAATGACATTATTGTCGCCGTCCACCGCCACGGCATGGCCGGCGTCAGCACTGTTCGCCGGCCCGTTGTAGCGGTTGGTCCAAAGCGGCATGCCTGCGCTCGAATACTTGATCGTCGCGTAATCAAACTGGGTTCCGCCGCCGTCCGAAAACCCCGTCACCACCACATTCCCGCTGCCGTCCACCGCCATGGCGCAGGCTCAGTCCATGCCGTTCGCCGGCCCATTGTAGCGGTTGGTCCAAAGCGACACGCCCGCGCTCGAATACTTGATCGTCACGCAATCGGCAGAGCTTCCGCTGCCAGCCGACCAGCCCGCCATGATCACGTTGTTGCTGCCGTCCACCGCCACGGCGAGGGCTCGGTCATCGCTGTTCGCCGGCCCGTTGTAGCGGTTGGTCCAGAGCGACACGCCCGCGCTCGAATACTTGACAGTCAAGCAATCGTAACTGCTTCCGCTGCCCAGCGAAAACCCAGCCACGATCACATTATTGCTGCCGTCCACGGCCAAGGCCACGGCGGAGTCATCGCCATGCCCCGATCCGTCATAGCGATTGACCCAGGCTTGGGCGGCGATTTCGCCATGCGTCAGTGCTGGGAACAGAAGGAATATCGCCAGCGGCCAAGCCGCCGGCAGTTTTCGGAAGGTTGTTTGCATAACATTCCCGGTCCTTTCTCATTGTTTAACATTCAAACATTCACGACCCTTTCTCAGCGTTATGTCATCTACAATACTACCGCCATGTTTCGTGTCGAGACAAAAGTGAGACGAAAGTGAGAAAAAGTGGCACGCGAATCCGGTTCGCGCGGCAGCCACCCACGCGGGCTGGAACTTTGGGCCTAGCTGCCGCTACCCTCCGCCCTCAATTTTTCCCCATCGTCACCCCGTCCCCCTTCAAAATCCACAAACCAAACTGAAAAATGACGGGTTATATTCCACCCTTCCCGTGTACACCCTTCACGCCACCTGGCGTCCCATTTATCTGCTTAATCTCATAATGGTTCTTCTTCACCCATTGGCCAGCAGCCTCTCTGGCCTGACTCGAGTTACTGTTGAGAAAAGCAACCGCCATTCTTTCATCCCCGTACTTTTCCATTACGGTACGCAGGAGTTGCCCAACCCTAATATCGGTTGTAGAAAGAAAATATTCGTAATTCTCCGAGAGCCACTTTGAGTCCCGCATGGCAAGGCCAACAAGAGGTTCAAGGGCTTCGGGGTTGTCACGTCCCATCTTGCCAAGAAGAGTCGCGGCAGACTGCCGGATTTCAGGATCGCTTTCACGCACCAGAGCGGCCAGCGGAGCGACGTCCAGGTTCTCGTTTTTCAGCGCCATGCCCAGATAGAAGCCCGCGAGGCGGCGCACCTCACTGTCATTATCCTTGAGGGACGGAACCAGGGCGTTGGCCGCCCACCCCGCTTTTTTAGCCAACGTTCCGACCTTCTGCGCCACAGCTTTCCGCACTTCTGCATCCGGATCGCGCAGACCCTTGACTATCGTGACTGCGGCCTGTTTATTCGTGAATGAACACGCAGCAACAACATCGTACAGTCCGATCCTGACGGCAGGGTTCCGGTCTGACAACGCTACGATTACATACTGCATGACCGTAGGATCGCTCTTGATCCGATGCATGAGACTTTGTTTGCCATCGTTGACGGGAGACCGGCCTTTTGCATTGCGCACGTGGCTTGCCTTTTTAGAACCATGTGGAATCTCCTTCGTCGTTAAAGCCTCTGGTCTCTCGGTTGGGGTTCCTTGCAATACGTTAACGAAATTTATCAATTCCTCTGGCGCTCCACTGCTGCCGAGGCCGTTCGTTAACGGATCACCCGCAAGGCACGTCAAGCCGCACACCAACCAGCCCGCCGCCATTCCCAATGCGCTCTTATTCATCTGTCACCTCCAAGCCGAATACACTTTTACAAGAATGGGGTCAAGTATGCTACTTGTTCACTCACCCCGTCAACTGGCTAATGAAATCTCATGAAATCTCATGAAACTATTTTCAGCTCGCCAAAATCGAATTGTGCTCACTCCCACACTCTGTTTCGCACTCGCCCAAAAAAATCACCCATGACATACCCGTGTCCACTTTGCTACCATCCCTACCAGAAACAGCGGGACACACCATTATCGAGGCACTCAAATCCGCCATCGGTTTAGATCGGCTCGGTCTGCTTAGATTGCCAATCATTAGACTTTTGTTAGACAACATCGAAAAAAGCTGTTTCTACAGTTTTTTCATCCTGATCAATAAACAGGCGATGGAAAAAGAAGATGCGGCTGATTAAACAGGGCATCGATTTCTTGTCACGGCTCATTATGGTCGTGGCACCGCTCGCCCGCTTCGCCGTGCCCTTCGGTTCTTCTTGGTGAAACAAATTGTTTCTTATTGCCGTTGTGGGTTTGCAACACCCCCGTCCAAACATCCCCACCCTACCCGCTGACCTCACCTACAGGCTCAACGGGTGCCCGGCCAGCGAGATAATTCTCAACGAGGAAGATCGCCAGCGCAACCCAGACGATGCTGAAACCAATGAATTGCTGGTGACTGAACTCTTCCTTGAAAACAAAAACGCCGAGCATAAATTGGATCGTCGGCGCAATATATTGGAGCAGCCCCACCACCCACAAGGGGCTCGAACGTGCGGCGGAGGCAAACAGCAAGAGAGGAGCCGTGGTGACAAGCCCCGCGCCGATCATCAACAAATCAGCTGTGATGCTGGTGTGGAGGAATCGGCCAGATCCAGATGACTCAGCAAAGATCAAATAGGTCAATGCGGGAATGAAAAGGATGCCCGTTTCAATGGTCAATCCATACAGCGAGCCGAGCGGCGAAAGTTTTTTGACCAAACCATACGAGCCGAAACTCAACGCAAGAGCGATTGCGATATATGGAAGACGTCCATACACCCAAGTAAGATAGACCACGCCCAGCGTGGCGATCACAACGGGAATCCATTGCACGATGCGCAGGCGCTCCTTGAAGATGAATACGCCGAGTATGACGCTGATCAACGGGTTGATAAAATATCCGAGACTGGTTTCGACAATATAACTGGCGTTGACCGCCCAAATATATATCAACCAATTCACGCCGATCAGGATGGCGGCGATGGTATAAATTCGCAGTATCTTGATAGTGAACGTTGCGCGGAACTCTGCCCATTGTTTGGTTAGGAGGATCACCGCGAGCAGCAAGAGACACGACCAGATGATGCGATGCCCGATTAATTGAACGGCAGAGATGTCTTTCAGCAGCTTCCAATAAAGCGGAAGAAATCCCCACAATACGTACGCGCCGATACCATACAGGATTCCTTTTTTGTTCATTGATATTCCGATGGCAACCATAACATAATGACTTGCGTCGCCGCTACCAAAATCAACGGAATCGGGGTTGACTCTTTTCGCCCCTGCCTGCATAATAAAAGCTAATGAACATGGCTTGTGGAATGTTTCGTGGTTATGGTTATGCCAAGGTGGCATGCGGTTCGTTCCTGTTCAGGCTACGGGATGCTAGCGGAAGTGCTTTTATGCGAAACTCAATTAGACCGATGTGCACATGCCTTTTTTTCATTATGGGAATACTGCCCGTTT
Organism: uncultured Lentisphaeraceae bacterium; assembly: GCA_964643945.1. GTDB lineage: Bacteria > Verrucomicrobiota > Kiritimatiellia > RFP12 > UBA1067 > JAHFSX01. The sequence continues at coordinate 5,055 of CAZXVN010000048.1, forward strand.
GTTCCGCCGACCTGAATGCTTATAGGGAAACCTTTCAGACGAACTCGGAGGACATCCTTCAGAGCTACCAGCCTAAATTCGCCGATCTGCAACAGCAGTACAGGAAATCGCTAGAGGCGCTGAAGACCCTTGTCCAAAACCAGGGTGATCTGGCCAAGACCAAGGCCGCCATAGCCGAGCTCGACCGGTTCCAGAAAGAGAAGAGCCTTCCGGCCACGCTGGACGAAAACGAGCTGCCTGAAATCAAGGCTTTCCAGGCCGCCTACGTGAAACAGTACGTCAAGCTGGAAACGGACATGACCGTGAAACTGGGCACACTGACGACAAAATACGAACGGGAGCTGGAGCGTCTCCAAAAGGATATGGTCAAGGCCGGGAAGCTGGATGAGGCGACGGCTGTTCTTGAGGAAAGGGAAAAGGCGCAACGCGCGCTCAAGGACTACGCAGACCAGCTGTCGGCCCTGCGGGAACCCTCTGCAGCGAACGAAACCGGTGCGACCTCACGGACACCGGAACCTGTAGAAAAAACACCTGGCCCGAAAATCCTGTTTAAAGAAAAAGACAGCATGCCGCTTTATCCCATAAGCACCAAACGTGACGCCTTTCCGGTTCAGGAGACCGACGATCCGACCGGCCCGTTCTCAGGAAAAGCCGTCTATTTCGACCAGCGTCAGGGTGGCAAAGACGTGGTCTACTCGGTTCAGTTTCCCCGCAGTGTGAAGCAGGTGCACTGGAAAGGCGCAGCGATGGAAAACATGACCATCGAAGTCCGGGATTCCAACGGCAAATCCTTAGCCATGGGCGGACCTTACAAAGGTGGCAACACATGGGCTGATTTCACAGTCGACTTTCCCCCGAGCAAACAATTTTCCATTCGCATCCATAACAACGCCTCGCAATGGCTGTTGATCGCCGCTATTGATTTGGTGCCGGAACCTGTACCGGAGAAATCGGACACACTGAAGCCAAGTTGGAAGACCTCCGAGAAAACAGGCAAGCCAAAAGTCGTGTTCAAAGAAAAAGACAGCATGCCGCTTTATCCCAAAAGCACCAAACACGGCGAATTTCCGGTTCAGAAAACCGACGATCCGACCGGCCCGTTCTCAGGCAAAGCCGTCTATTTCGACCAGCGTGGTGGCAAGGACGTGGTGTACTCGATCCAGTCAATCAGCCGTTTGAAGAAATTGCACTGGAAAGGCGCAGCGATGGAAAACATGACCATCGAAATCCTGGATCCCAACGGCAAATCCTTAGCCATGGGCGGTCCGTACACGGGTGGCAACATATGGGCGGAGTTCACAGTCGATTTCCCGCCGAGCAATCAATTTCTCATTCGCATTCATAACAACATCTCGCACTGGTTGTTGATCGCTGCTATTGATTTAGAGTAGCAGGTTGAAGGTGCCGACCTCTTCCATTTCATCCGCACCTATCCAAAGCCGCCCTCCAGAGAGTAAGAAACTAAGGCCGCTTCAATACTAAGGCATCTGGACTTTCACGCGGAAGAAACGGCTTTCATCATTGGTCGGACCCCAGACGCTATCAGCCAGGTTAGTCCGGCCCTCGATCATATACACACGCGCCGTCCCGAGATCCGGCGTCCATGTCAGCCACGGGAGACCGTTGCTCACCGCTATCAGGATTCTCAGCACCGATTCGCGGTTCGTGGGGTTCGATCCGGCCACGTACTCCTGCCAAGCCATATGGCCGTCGCCGTCTTCGTCCGCCCACGCCATGGCTTCGTAATCACCCCCTGCCAGACCAAGCAGGATAGGGTATTGACTCAGCCACAAATAGGGCACTGGAACTGGCGTGGTTAGGGTATACACTTTGGACAATCCGTACACGACATAGTAGGGCGACCATCCTTGTGCCGCAAAAGTCTGGTTCAGGTCCACCGGATAATACCAAGACGGCAGGTCGAAGGTGCGTTGGTCCGAGTGTAACTGGATTCCACCCATGTATGTGGCCCACACGCGATACTGAACCACCTGATTTTGCGCCTGCATCGGAATGTCGTGGGTCGGCGATGTCCGGTAGACCAACGGATTTTCCGCCGTCGGATACATCGGCTTCGTGACAGTCTGCCCGGCGGGCCAGTTGTCCACGCCCCAGACGTTCGTGCCGACATAGTACTCGACGTACATCTGGATGTTCGAAGGCGTGAACTGGATGTTAGCAATCTGCGCCTCCATGCCCACATCATCCGACACCAACGGCTGGAAGCGGGTCGTGCTGTACGTGCCGTCGCCTTCCTCGCACAGAACCTTGACGTTCACGATCTCGAAGCCCGGGAAGACCGGTTCGGTCACGGCGACCTCATCCAGACAGACACGGCGGGCGGCGGTTCCGGGTGGCGTCTTCGTCTGCAGCCGGACCGCATTGTATTTCTCCCCTTCCAGCCCGTCCGGCTTGTACGAATAGGCCTGGTACAGCGTGTTCGAGATGTTTTCAATCGTGGCGAGCAGGGACCACTGGCCGGTTGGCGCGTACCACCCGTTCGTGGTGGCGTAGATGTACACCGTCGCGGGCTGGCCGTTGGAGTAGGCACGCGCATAGAAGGTCACCTCGCCCAGACCAGCTGGCAATACCGGCGTCTGCACGAAAGGCTCGTTCTGATCCTGAATCGGAACGGCTTCAAGCGTCTGGCTGTTGTTCAGGAAACACGCGGATGTATTATCCAGCGCCACGCGCGCCTTGTCCGTATCCGTGATCTTCGCGTTATACACTTTCCAGGCGGTGTCGCCGACGTTCGGCTCGTCCCAGACGACCGCGTTATCGATCTCAACCACCGCGTTGGTGTACACCCCGCTACGCTCGTTGAGCACCCGGAAGTAGCCCGCGTTCGTCGTGCCAAGATATGCGGTCACATGCGTCCACCCTGTGGTGTTGGCGTTCACAAACGACATCATGTTCGACCAGACCGAAGACGTGTTCTTGAGCGCGTATTGCACCGTGAGTTTATCCGGTGCGTGTAAAACCCGGTAATCGAACTCCATCAGCCCCAGTCCGTTTTCAAGCAAGGGAGACCGGATTACCTGATCGGTGTCAGGATTGGCCCGACTATGGTCGAGCTGCACAACCTTTTCTTTAGCAGCCATGCTTGACTTCAAGAATGAGCCGTCACCCGGATCCGCTATCGCCAGCCACGTCGTGCCGTTGTTCTTGCTGTAGGCCACGCCGAGGCCGCTGCCGCCCACGCCGCCCCCCGCCCCAAACACCGGACCAGGAACGCCGGCAGCATGTCCGACCCTCAACTCGAAGCTGTACCAGCCGGCTGACAGCGTGATGGCGCTGGTTGTTTGCACACCCCAGTTCGTGTCGTTTAGAACCGTCTGGCCGTTGATTTTAAGCAACACGTTATCGCCGAAATACTCGCCGAACATATAGGTCGTGCCGTCGAGATAGATGGCGCCGCTGTAAACATACGTGGTGCTGTCGTGCCAGCCGGTGGTGGCGTTAGCCATCCGCGTGGTCAGTTGGACCGAGTATCCAGGATTGGGGTCGGTCGTGTTGAAGGCGCCGATGAGCACACCTTCGGTCAGCCCCGCAGGACCCGACGGCACCAACACGCCCGACGCCTGCACCATCCACGCCTCCGTGGCCAGCCAGTCAGAGGCAGGCACAACATCC
>CAZXVN010000049.1:0-2653 GCA_964643945.1 uncultured Lentisphaeraceae bacterium
CCAATCTCGCGAAGATGCAGGGGGTGGATGATTTTCCGCTTGCCGATCCGCTGCTGCACCGGACCTTCGGCGCGTTGATCGCCACGGGCCGGCCGCAGCGCGTGGATGGCCGTACTCTGCAATCCACCGTCGGCACCAGCCACCTGTTTGGAGATCGCCTTGCTGAGCAAGCACCCCGCGCTTTCTATGCCGGGCTGGACGGCGCGGACGGCGCGGTTGAGGTGGTGGCCCTGGGCGTCCTCGGTCAACCCCTCTTTGATGGCACGGCGAAAGAGACGGTCGCTTGAGCCGTGCCGTTGCGCCTGATTCCACACCGTACCCATGCCGACGCGGAAAGGGACGCTATGAATGATCGCGTTCGAGGTTGAGGGTGAGCAGGCGTTCGAGAATGGCGTCGTCGGTGAGGTCGGCGGGTCAGGCGGGGGATTACGGCAAGCGCGTACTGGACAAACTCAGGGTCAAATGAACCGCCATAGGTCCGAGCGTGCGCATCCCGGTGGGCGGATTCGGGCATTGGCGCGACTGGCAAATTCTTCTCCTGCCTGATCGGGAAGGGCGGCACGGGCGCGGCGGCGGCGGCTACGCCTGCGCCGGTCGCGGCCGTCCCTCCGGTTATTGAGGCGGCGGCACCGGCGCAATAGGCGCGATCCTGGTGCGGCTGGCGAGGGTTAGAACGGGCGGCGGGTTTACATCCTGCCGCCCGTTTTCTGTCTTCTACAGAGATTATTGGCATGACACGCGTCTGTGTCGCCATTCGCATATTGGGATGTTCTGCAGGGAATCCGGGCTAGGGGACGTTTTGCCCCGTTTTGCCTTTTACAGCGTCTCCCATTTTGTAAGGCGTGTTCTAGCCTGTCCTCATTTGACCCAATATTTGCAAGGGGTTGACGCATTTTGCCCGGTGCCGGCATTTTGCCCGATATTTTGCCTTTTGCATGCGATAACACGGCGTTTCACAGGGCGTCTGAGAAAGAACTGTCAGACAGGGTATAAAGCAAAAAACCCCATTTTTATTGGGTTTTTGTAAGATTTATGCCGTTTTTTACTGGTGGGCGCTACAGGACTCGAACCTGTGACTTCTACCGTGTGAAGAGAGTTGTCGAACCCAATAAAGCCAAGAAATAAAGCCTTTTTGATGTCTAAAACCGGCTGTGTGTGCGTTTGTGTGTGTAAATCTCTTGCCTCTTGAACCCCTTTCAAGCATACTATGTCCCATCGTGACTTAAGGCTAGAAAGCGAGGTGTTTATGGGGCTGGAATTACGTCGAGGAAGGGGCGGCAAACTGCGGCCCTATTGGTATGGAGCTTTCATTGAAAACGGTAAGCGGCGCATTGTCAATCTGGGCATCCGTTGGGATGGAACGGTCCCAGCCACATTGCTCGATGAAGGCGATACCAAGTTTGAGGTGACGCGTGCCAAGGCCCAAAACAAGCTGGAAGAACACCAGATCAACGCGAAAGAGAAGGGGCAGGCCCAACACCTGACCCGCCGTCTGATCGAGTCGAAAACGGGGCGGGCTGTGGAGTACGTGAAACTGGCCGACCTCCCGGCCAAGTGGCGTGCGATCGGACGGGAGACCAAGCCGACCGAGGCGCGGCTGAAATGGTGCGATACCATTTTCGGAAGGTTTGTCGAGGCCGTGCCGTGTGAGTTTCTTCACGAGGTTTCGCCGGAACAGGTCACCGCCTATATCGAAACCCTGCGGGCAAAATTATCCCGCAGCACGGTCACCAGTACCGTTCAACTGCTGAAATCGGCGTTCGCCCGGTTGTTGCCGCTCGGCACCTCCAACCCGTTCGCGGGCGGGATCACACGGCGCGGCATGGACATCGGGGGCGATGTCGTCCACCGCAAACCGCTGACAGCCTCCGAACTGTCAGCCCTGTTCGATATTGCGCGGGGAGATCCCTTCCTTTACCCATTGACCGTTTGCGCCGCGCTGACCGGAATGAGGATAGGCGACGTGTGTCAGTTGACGTGGCAGTCAGTTGACCTGCGGGACGACGTGATCGCCGTCCGCACATCGAAGACGGGCAAGGGTGTCGAGATCCCGATCTTCAAGCCCTTGAGGGAAGTTCTTGAAACCGCCCTTGCTGTAAGAGTGCCGGACGCGGTGTATGTCTGGCCGGAAGCGGCGCGGATGTACAAAGAAAACCGGCAGGGCATGACGTACCGGGGCAAGGCTCTTTTTGCGCGGGCGTTTGCAAGTAAGGCTAAGTTCGATCCGGAAGCCGCCGCCCTTGCGACCGAACGCATCGACCTTGCCGAGGTGTTTCCCCAGGTATCGGAGGCTGTTGCGGGACGTTTCGACGGCGCTAAACGCGACCGGATACTGGACACTCTCACCCGCTACGCGAACGGGCAATCATATAGGCAGATCGAAGCGGAGACCGGACGCCAACGCGGGCAAACGTCCGAAGATTTGCGCGATGCAGAAACGGCGTCGGGTCTTAACCTGCGGCACGGTACGACCGTGGCGACCAAGCGCGGTATCAAAACCTTGATCGGCGAGACAAGGCAGAAACGGCAAAAAGGCAAGGGTTCGCTGGCCGCTTCCATTCTTGGCTGGCATTCGCTGCGAGGCACATGGGCGACGTTGGCGATAAGCGCGGGCATTCCAGTTGAAACAGTCAAGCTGGTCACAGGCCACAGC
>CAZXVN010000050.1:0-2036 GCA_964643945.1 uncultured Lentisphaeraceae bacterium
CGGTCGTCGACGAGCGCAAGGTCGTGCGCGGCGGCTCGTGGTACCGCCGCCAGCACCGCGCCACCTCGTCCTGGCGCTGGGGCTATCCCGGCTGGATGCGCCCCTTCGACGTCGGCTTCCGCGTGGTGGTCGAAGACGGCCTCGTGCAAGTCGTTTCGAAGTAGCCCTTCCGGTGCGGAGGGCAAAGGAAAAACTGCGGCACACAGGGATAGCCAAGAACAGCCGTTTTTGACACACTAGGCGCGACACACCCTAAGCAGGCTGTGCGCAGGACTTAACCCGGAGGACTCAAGCATGAAACAGATGAAGAGAATGACGGCGGCGATGGCCATGGGCATGGCGACGTCCGCCGTGTTTGCGGGACTTTACGGCGACACGCCGGATGCGAAACACGCGTGGGCGGTGCATGACGGCAACCGGCCGCTGCCTCCGGTCATCACGGCCGACCCCGGCAAACCGCCGTCCGATGCGAAGGTGCTGTTCGACGGCACGTCGTTCGACGCATGGCTTTCCGGCAACGGCATTGACCCGGTCAAGTGGAAGATCGTGGACGGCGCCATGCTGGTGGCCGGCGGCGGCGAGATCCGCACCAAGGAGTCCTTCGGCGACTGCCAGCTTCACCTCGAATGGGCCACGCCGAGCGTGGTGCAGGGCGGCGGCCAGGGCCGCGGCAACAGCGGCGTCTTCTTGATGGGCATGCACGAGGTCCAGGTGCTGGACAGCTTCGACAACGTGACCTACGCCGACGGCCAGGCCTCTTCGGTGTATGCCGAGAACCCGCCGCAGGTGAACGCCTGCCGCAAGCCGGGGGAGTGGCAGACCTACGACATCCTCTTCCATCAGCCGATCTGGGACGGCGAGACGCTCAAGCACCCCGGCACGGTGACGGTGTTGCACAACGGCGTGCTGACGCAGGACCACTGGGAGTTCGAGGGGATGAGCACGCACTGTCAGCGCAGGCCGCTCAAGCCTTACGCCAACAAGCTCCCGTTGCGCCTGCAGGACCACGGCAACCCGATGCGCTTCCGCAATATCTGGATCCGCGAGATTCCGTCGCGCTACGCCAACACGACCCACGGCGGGCCCGCAGCGAACGAAGCCGACGTGATGGCGCTCCGCAAAAAGACGGCGGCTAAGCTGTTCGAGGCCGCCAATCTTAAGGACGCCAACACGCGCAACGCCTTGGGACGCCTGTTAGAGGTGATCGGGTACGACCAGGCAGACACCTACATGAAGCCCGTCATGGAGCTCGCCGACGCCTATCTGAAAGAGCTGGCCGGGCTGGACGCCCAGAAGCTGGAGGCGCGCAAGGGCGACATCATCGGCCTGCGCAACGAGTGCAACGTGCTGACGCGCAACAAGGTGGTGCGGGAAGATTTCAAGCTGAAGGCCGGACTTCAGCGCATCATCACCGAGAACGGCCTCGAGAAGAAGAAGTAAGGCGTTCTTCAGGGTGCAGCGTTCCGTACCGCATCCCGGGTCAGTCCACAACGCGGACGCGGTAGAAGAGGCGCTGGCCCGAAACGGGCACCTGCCTCACCGTGGCGTCTACCGCACCCGTGACGGAGAGGACGTCGGCCCAGCTCAAGGCCTGAAGCGTGGCGTTGGTCTGGATTCTATACGCCTGCCCCGCGACCGAGACGAAGGCAAGCTGGAACGCGTTTGTGCCCGCCACAGGGGTGATGGCCAGGATGTCCGGCGGCGGAACCTCGGCCGGCGGTTCGGGGACGGTGACGTGGCTGTCGCCGATGACCGTCTCGTAAGGGCCGCCGAAGGTGGCGCGGCCGGCGAGGGTGTAGGTGCCGGGAAGGCCCGTCACGTCATAGGTCAGTGTCGCGCCGCTGTTCCCGAGCAGGACCCAGGTGAGCGTGTGCGTGGAGGAGTTCCACGCCGCGCCGGGGCCGGCGATGTTCTGCGGGGTGAGGCCGGCGGGCAAGGTTTCCTCCACGCCCCAGACAAATATGTTGGTGCCGGGCGGCGAGACCGTCACCGTGACCGACGTGCCTGTGATCCGGCGGAGGACATTGGCGAAGACA
>CAZXVN010000051.1:0-7851 GCA_964643945.1 uncultured Lentisphaeraceae bacterium
CCGCCGTCTCTGCACGCACAACGTTTACTTCGATACTCTTCAGAAACTTATCCAGAATGTTCAACAACGGTTCGACATGTGGTTCAAACCGAATCGTCAGTTGCGCAGACTATGCGCAATTATTTAAGACGCTGTGTATAAATGCCGAGTTGAACGTGTTATGCCAGAACTCGCCCTGGGGGATATCCGCAAACGAGCCAATATCGAGGTCGCTGGCCGGGGTCATGTCATAAGGCTCGATGGTCAGTTCCAGACCGCGCGCGTGACATAACGTTTTCATGTGCGCGATGTGGTTTTCCAGCAACAGCTCCTGGCACGTCATGCGCACATCCCAAAGAAAGCGTTCGGTCATTTCCCGGCTGCCCACCACGCGCCCCGAATAGGCGGGGAAGTAGGGCCAGGGATCGTAACTCCGCCGTTTTTTGAACTCCTCGCGGAATCCGGGCGTCCAGTTCTGGGCGCCCATCTCCCAACTGTCGGCATCCAGACCGGTAAAACCCGTCGTGCGATCCATCGGCCGCGGACCGATGTTCTTGAGAAGAGGATCGAAGTAGGCCTCGAAATGGGATTCCAAGGCCTTTTTATCAAACTTGTTGCTTTCGAATCCAAGCCCGGCCGCAGGCGCGGGGCGGGTGTTGGCTCCGGTCGATCGCCGACCCATGCGCAGGATGGTCCACTCGCCGGGCGGAACCTCCCAGTGCAGACGGCCGTCCGCTTGCAGGCGGCCGGTCAGGTCGATGATCGTCCCGGGATCGATCACCTGCGTTTTATCGGTTTCCGGGAAACTGGGCGGCGACGGGAAGTGCGTCCTGACGCCCGGCATGGAGGTGTAGGGATTGCGAACGAACAGCGCCTTCTCGTCGATATTCTCAACCACCGGATCGCAACGAGGAAAGGCATACAGCGCGACATCCTCATAGAAAGCGGCGAGTGTTTCTCCCATCTCCGGCGTTTGGTTAGAGTGAAACCCCGAAACCCGTGGCTGTGGTTTTGGCAGGACCTCATTGAACGTTGCCGGGCCCTTGGTGTCCACGCTGACGGGAAGCAGGTGCTGCATCGAACCGTTCGCCTTGACCCATGGTCCGCCGGTGCCGGTCCAGCCAGGTCCGGTAATCGTGGTGAACTCAAGCCCGAGCCGCTCGCATTCAAGGACGGCATGCTTGAAGTTAGCCTGCCACGTCTCGCTCATGAAGGGCACCGTCCCGCGGGGCACTCCCACATCCACATCCATGTGGATCATCCCCCCGATGCCGACCGCCTTCATGGCATCGAGATCAGCCGTGATCCCCTCTTTCGTAAAATGGCCATCCATATTGATCCAGTAAACCCAGGGCTTGGCCGGATGCGGCGGACTGCGAAACTCGTCTCCAGCGTAGCGGCATTCGTCCCCAGAGAGGTAAGCAACATCGCGGCGATGATTGTCAAACACTGGACTGTCCTCTTTTGTCCGCTGGTCATCTGTTCGTCCTTTGGTGATCATTGTTTGGGCGGCGACAGCGGCAACTCCAGCCAAGCCAGGCCGACATCGCGCCGCATGTGATCCGTGCTGTCGCCGCCGGGTCCATCGTAGAAGATGGCCAAGCGTTTGCCGACCTTGACTACTGACGGCATGCCGATGCATTTCCGACTCCAGGCGCAGTTCTTTGTATCCAGCACCACGGCTTTTTTTTGCGCGTCCCATGCGTTCAGGTCCTTGGACCAATACACCCAGACCGCATCGGTGTATTCGCCGCCGTCCAAACCGATGTGGTTGGTGAATAGAAACCAAGTCTTGTTGGCAGGCTCAAAATAGAGCGAGGAATTTTCGATCTGTTCCTCCGGCGGGACGATTGGCTTGGGATCAATTGTCCACGGGCCGTTGAGATCTTTGGTGCGGGCAATGCCGAGCGTGCGCTTCATCGATGCGCTGAAGAACATCAGGTATTCGTTGCCCTGCTTCACCATGTGTCCCGGGCTGGCCGTGTCCGCATAATAGGTTCCCGGCTTTGTCCGGAACGGGACCACGTCCGGTTGTTTGATCCACGGGCCGGCCAAGGACTGGCTCCTCGCCTTCAGCGTCAAATACGGAAACGAGGGGACCAAGTCCGGAGGCCCTGACACGTTTGGCGTTCCCAGATAGAACATGTGCCACTCTTTGCCGTCGAAATAGACCCATGGGGAACAAGCCGCGGCAGAGTCGGACTCGCCCGGCTTGCCGAAATCAAGAACGGGGCCTTTCTTCTCCCATGTCTTGAGATCCTTGCTGGTAGCCAGGCAGGCCAGCCAGCCTTTGGGTCCGGCGCCGTCATAGAAAAGGTGATAGACGCCTTTTTCCTCGAAGATCAATGCCTCGCGGGCTCCCAGGATGTCGCACTGCCCCGGCCCGTCACCGTGTCTGAGCACGACGCCCTGATCCTTCGCCTCCATGCGCAGAACCGCCGCTGGACGGCCGTCCGGATAGACCGTCACGCCGCCTGCCGCTGGCTGTTCCGCCGCCACCGCCGCATGGCCGAACAGCAGTCCGGCGATCATCCCCTTAACCATGTGTTTCTTTTTCACGGATTTGATTCTTTCTTTGTTTGTTTGTCTGTTTCCTGCTGTAAACCCGGCAGCAACCCGACCCGGCCCTCGTGTTTCCCGCCGCCGATACTCGCGACTGCACAACGGCCCCGGACTTCGGCCACGGCGCGCTTGCCGTCGAGCATCAGCGTGGCCGCGTTGCCGTCCGGCAAGCGCAAGCTGGTTGTGACGCCCGGCGGCGTCTTCAGCCGGAAGAGCAACTGATTGTCAGCGCGCTTCCACGATACGGACACGGGGCCGAACTCGGTGACGACCACGCCCTCCGCGTTCGTTAGATCGCCGAGATGCGGCTCAATGAGAAGGCGTTTGTCCCGGACCGGCCCGTCCAAGCGGACGCCCAGCACATAGGAGCTGAGAAAATAGGCGGGCACCGCGCCGTAGTTGTGGCACGACTCATTGCCGCCGCCGCCGTTGGAATCCACAAACGACTCGGCGAGCGTTCCGGCATCCTGCCGGTGTTCGACCATCGGTCCCCAACGGCGGCGCATTTCGCTGATGACTTCCTGGTCCATCGCCGCCGTGTTCATGCGGTATAACTCCTGAAACATCCAGTAATAGACCACTGGCATGTTGATCCCGGCCTTCTGTGCAACCATCCGCTCGAAATCCGGGTTGTTGCCGCAGTGAAAGCCGCCGGGGTTCTTATAGTTTGCCAGCAGCCATTTCCGCGCGGCAGCCACGCGCTTCTCCGGAACCAGCCCGCGGTCCAGCGCCAGCAGTTGCGCATGCGCGGTCGGCCCAAGGGTCTTCTCGCCAAGAATCGCCGAGTTGTAAGCGCCTTCCGCCTCATTCCAGAACTGCCGGTTATACGCCACGCCAAGTTCCTTGGCCGCCTGTGCGTAGGCGGCGGCCTGCGGGTTCTGACCCAACGCCCGGCCCAGACAGTCCGAATCCAGCAGCGCCTGATAGAGATACGCATTGATCGTGGCGCCTTCGCAGGTGATGTAGGCCAGCGGATTGTCGAACGACGCGTATTCCCGCGCCAGCAGCAGGCCGCGCGGCGTGCGCCGGTCGAGGAACCACTGCATCTGACGCGTCAACGTCGGCCATATTTCGCGTACGAAGGGCTTGTCCCCCGTGGCCTCGAAATACACCCGTAACGCCTCGACCCATTGGCAGGCATAGTCCTCAATGACGTAGTGACAGTCCTCGGGGCCGCGATCGGTCGGGAAAGTTGCCAGAATCCTGCCATCCGGCAACTGCGCCAGCGCCGCATGCCGCAACAGGTTCTTCAACAGCCGCGGGTCGGAGTAAACCGGTTTCCCCTTTGACTCCGGGCCTGCCAAGGCGACCCGGGTCGTGATGAAATTCGGCATGGCCGGGTCCTGCAACCATTCGTTCCGCTCGCGGGCGTCGGAGCCGTAGGCATCGTCGCTAACCGTTTCGATGGTGTTGGCGGTGAGGCCCGGGGCATGCCGCATGATCCTGCCGTTGATTGCTCCGGCATAATGATGAACCAGCACCACCAGCGTGTTGCCCCCCTGCTTCAGGAACGGCCGCAGATCCACGCTGTCGTACTCCGGGCGCTTCGGGTTGAAGCGGCAGGGCCCGCGCAATACGTAGGCGCCATTCACCCAGAGCATATAGCGGGAGTCGGCGAACATGTGCAGGACCGGCGGCGCGGCCGGGTCGGGCAGCTCAAACGTCTTGCGGAAAGCCACGTAGGCCTGGGTGCCGGCCGGAACCGTGGGTGACCAGATCATGGCGCTCTGCAACCGGCGCCCGGCCACGTCGCTCGGCAAGGGGGATTCGCCAAACAAGGGGTGGGCGACCCCGGCCAACATCAGTGCTGCCGCCATCAGGGCTCTTCTCGGTATCGTAGTCTTCAGGATTTCAATGTCCTCTCATTTGCCGGTTTCAGACAATGTGCTTTGGAACCGGTACGTTCCCGACCCCGCCTCATACACCGCCGCGCCGTTTTCCACGCACAGGAATTTCAAGCCTTCCGCTTTCGCCGCAGGCTTGCCGGACACGGTCACGCCGGCGGCGTCCTTGGAAGCAACATCGTTTCTATGCACACGTTAGTTTTCACAGTTCTCTGCTCATTACCGCGCCAGCTCCATTGCTGCGGTCCTTAACATCACGTCCCCCTTCTTCGGCTTGCCCTGCGATGTCGTCGTCACCAGCACCTGCAGTTTGTTAGACCCCGGCTTCAACGACCCCGTGACATCCAGCACGAACGGGGGCATCCAGAGCGTCGCGAAATCCTGGCCGTTCAACGTGACCTTCGCCATCACCTCAACCGCGCCGAGATCCAGCCGTATCCGCTGCCCCTTGCCGAAATCGGCGGGCATGGCAAAGGCCGTCTCGAACATCACCGAATACCCGTTCGCGTCTTTGTTGGCAGTCGTCCAGCTTCCATCGAGCGGCAGGCTCTGCGCATCCTGCACAACCCTCACCCGCTTCTCAGTCCCGTCGCTCATGGCAAACGTATAATTTCCCTTCTTGCCCGACAGCGCGGTCAACACGTCCTTCTTGTCATAGAAGAGATCAAGGTCAGCGGGGGAAACATCGGTTCCGTCCGACTTCACAGTCAGCACCGAGGCCCGCGCTTCTTTCTCGCGGAATACGATGAAGAAGGAGTCGGACCGGTCATTGACGTTGATGCAGATCCGGGTGCCGTTCTTCCCTGCCGAGTACCTGGCAAGCTTCCGGGTCTCACCGGTAACCGGGTTGAACAACTCCGGCCTCTTGCCTGTCACCCGCAGCGTCGCCTCGAACCTGCCTGTCTGCCCGAAATTGGACAGGAAGAACAGCATGCCGTCGTCAAGCGTGCGCGCCTTCCAGCGGAGCGGACAGGTTGTATCCGAAACGATTGGGACAACGCCGAGCTTCTGCAGGGCCTCCGCCGGCACCGGCGAAGTCCCGACGACCTTGCCGCCCGCCTTCTTGAGCTCTTCAATGCGCTTCAGCACGTTCGGCCTCGTGTACCCTGACTCCGGCATGGCCATCATTTCGTAACTGGCTGCGATGCGTTTGGGGGTTTTCTCATCGTAGACCACCCATTTGCCGTGAACGACATTGAGGTTGTTGATGATCGCATCCGAACCGATGAAGTCGTAATCATAGCCGCCCGGCACTGGATTCGCCGGCCCCGTCATCTGCGGCGCGAAATCACCGATGTAGACCGCCACGTCTGCAACCGGATTCCCCTGCTGAAGCATGAAGTGAACCCGCTGCAGGTACCGCACCCAGTCACGTGCTTCGTTGAACCACGGGGTGTTGCGGTGAAACGCCGTACCGAACCAGGGATTCTTGCCAGGCACCCCGTCCTTCGGCTGGTGCGCCATGACATGAAGCACAAAGTGGTTGATCCCTTCACAGAACAGTTCCTCGCCGCGCGCCTTGATGCGGTACGGGTGCGATCCCAGATCCAGCCCGCTGGTGAACGCCTCCGCATACACCCGCCGCCGGCCGTACACATGGCACGCGGAGCTGGCGGCCCGGCACTCAATCGTGCCGAGCGTGGTGCCGACCCAAAACTCGCCGCCGATTTCGTCCGAATATCGCCCGTAGATCAGAAACCCGCCCGGAAAGCCCCAATGACCGTAGTTCTCGCACCAGATGGTCATCCCGTATTTGTGGGCGATGTCCCGCAATCCGCCGACGTAATTCTCGGCGATCATGTCTGCCACGATCCGGCGCAGATCCCAGAGGAACTGGTCGGACGCCTTGGCGCTGTCCACCACCCTCCCGGTCATCACAGGAAGCAAAGCGATCGGATCATACCCTGCCCGCTTTTTGAATTCCCGGTCAAAACCGTCCGTCCAGTTCTGGGAGCCTTTCTCATAGCTGTCAATGGTCACACCTTTCCAGGCGGACTTCTCCGCCGGCGTAAGTTCCTTCATCAGCCTGCCGAACATGGAGTCGAAGTGATACTCGATGAGACGCTTGCTCATCTTGTCGACTTCAAGCCCGGTCGCTTCCGCCGGAGCCGGCCCGTTCTGCTTCCCCGTGGTGACCATGCCGAAATAAATCACCGTCCAGTCACCGGCCGGCAGTTCACAGGTCAGCACCCCGTTCGCTGCGAGCTTGTCCGTCAGGTTGATGATCTCCTTCTGTTTCACAACTGTTGAGGCGTCATCCGGCTCAACCGAATCCTTGAATCTATAGGATTCCCAGGTCGGGCTCGGGGTCGGGTGCAGCCGGCCCATCTGTTTCTCGACGGCCTGTGCAACCCTCGGCTCCGACGTCAACTCCGCCGCATTGAGCGGCAACTGACACGGCTCGAGAACAAATTCCAGCGCAGTCGCTTCCTTGAAACTGTAGCTCCTGTCGCCATCCGGCAGAAAGTCCGTCTCGGGATTGCGCCCGCCCGGCTGTATGTCAGCCACAAACTCCTTCTTGCCGTCTCTCAGCGCATACAGCTTGGCCCCGACACTGCCTTTCACAACCAGCGCCCGCGCCGTGAACGGCTCCGTGTGCTGGAAGTACAGAAACCCGTTCGTATCCACGCCGGTCGGCACTGAGGCATGAAGGGACACCGCCGGCCTTTTCGGCACCGCGAGAACGGCGATGTCCTGGCTGCTGGGCTGGCCTGCCGGACGGACAGCCTGAGAGAACGCCCCGCCTTTGGCCGAAAATTCGTTCCAGGAGACCCGCCGCATGGATTGCTCCGGCTTGATCCAGGGCCCGCCGCTCTGGCTCCAGCCCGGCGCGTTGAACATCATGATATCCACCCCGACCCGTGCCGCCTCCTTCAGGGCGTGATGCGTCAGATCGTACCATTCCTGCGAAAACATCTTAACCGGCCCGCCGCCTTCGATATTACCGATCATGGCGCGCCTGATCCCCACCTTGGCCATCGTTTCAAGGTCTTTCGTGATACCCTCCTTGCTGATGTCACCTTTCAGCCAGTACCAGTAGCAGGAAGGCTTATACTCATCCGGTGGATCCTGAAAGCCCATCACAAGGTCATCAGCACGCACCTGGAGCACCTGCGCACAGAGCGCATGCACCGCGAGTAACACGATCAAGCCACATTTTTTCACGTTGTTCATAAAACCAAGCCTTTCTATTGCATACAATACAGGTCATTCGCCTTTCATGATCCGCACCGGCCCCAACAGGCCGGACGGGAACAAGGGCGACTGCAGGTCGGTCGGATCGGACGTGCTGAAGGTGTAACGGCCCGCCTTATGCGGGTTTCCGCCCAAAAAGCCGGGCGGACAATTCACCGTGCGCACGCCCGCGTCGGCCGGCTGCTTGTCGCCGACAAGCCGGTTCTGCCAGCGGTTGGCCACTTCGATCTCAAGTTGGTTGGCGCCGGCCTTGATGGCCCCGCTGACCTCC
>CAZXVN010000052.1:0-7137 GCA_964643945.1 uncultured Lentisphaeraceae bacterium
CTGGGATCTGACGACTAATACTGTTCCATCTACTGTGTACCTTGAGGGCTATAACCAAAGCCCTTCCGCAAACGATATTGAATTAGTGTTGAGCTACGTTAATGGCGGCAGGTCAATCTGCGATGACAAATTGAAGATCACCATTGTCCGGCAGAATCTTGGAATAGCGGTTTATAGAGACTTGAACATGTCTTGGCCGTGGACATCACTCGGACACGCGGGATTAATCACAGGATACACTGGAAAAAGAACAAAGGTTTCGCTTACCAACGAGGCCAATTGGGTCGTAACCGAAATGGAACCGGACGGGATTCACACCAGTGACCTTCAGACCTTCATTGCAACTAAACCTCCTTTTCGAGGGAGTTGCTCGGTCACTAACCTTACTGATGCGCGTCGAAATGAAGTCCTGAAGAATGCAAGTGACTGTCTTACGGCAGAACTTGCGTATATGTGGGGAGATATGATCAGTTGGAACGGACAAACATGGGATGGCACTATTGCAGACATTCATGAGTTACGTTGCGATGGTTTGGTGGAAGTCTGTTATGAACTCGCCGGCTTTGAGGTTTGGGGAAAGAACGGTGCCCATTACCCGATTCAGACGTGGCCGGAGGAACACCAGAATCTCGGAATGGGCAATCCTCAAGTTGAACTGTCCCCCATTGTTCAACGAGGTGGCGTAGCCAATAGTCCCACGCGATTCGTTGCAGAAATTCTATTTCAGCCCCAGAATTTACCCTAAAGGAGATCCAATTATGACATCACGAGGTCTTTTGTTGACAGCGATGATCGGAATGTGCGGTAACGGATACGGGGCGGATGCCGCGGCAATGTTTATGAACTATCAGGCCATCGTCAATAATGAAACGAACGCGCCTGCCGCCATAGAAAAAGGGAAGCAATATCTTGTTTCTTTGAGCCATGCTGATTTCATGGCGTTTATCCGTGAGACAAGAAGGCATGCCGAGTATGATCGCGACGACTCCGATGCAGTGTTGGCCATGGTGTTCTTCGCGAAGTGGTATAAGGAAGGCCCGGGCAAAGACGAGTCGATGCTAACAACTTTGAAGCAAATATCGGATTTGACATTGCCAACATCATGGAAAATCGGGCTTCTTGATGTTTTAAAACCCGAGAAACGCATAGACATGTCCGAGGAGGAAGTTTTCTCGGTAATAGCCGTTCTGGATGAAACGGGGATGAGCAAGCAGAGTTCCGATGTGCTTCGCTTCTTCTGCCTTCAGAAATTAGGGGGGATTCTGTATACACAGCGGGATATAATGATACAAAAGACTCCTAATCTGAAGGATGCATTGGAGAAGCAAGATCGGACGGTCTTACCGAAGCAAGTTGACGCC
Source organism: uncultured Lentisphaeraceae bacterium (assembly GCA_964643945.1). Classification (GTDB taxonomy): domain Bacteria; phylum Verrucomicrobiota; class Kiritimatiellia; order RFP12; family UBA1067; genus JAHFSX01. Next base: position 1,362 of record CAZXVN010000052.1, read on the forward strand.
GATGTTAAAAGGGCAGGGAATCTTATTGATGCTATACGCAACTATCGAACGATGCTGCTAAAGGCAGCAGATGAGGTAAAAGACGACAAGATCAGGAACAATCTAAAGAAACGCTTGGTGAAGTGGGAGCCGACCTCCGTTATGCCGACCACACCAACCGATTAAGTCAGACTGAAAGACGTGGTGAGTATTTTACCTCGCCCGAAAGACAACAACAGGCTTGCGTATCATCAACCCGGAAGAATGCGTGAAACGGCAATAAAACGGGGCTAAGTTTGGCGTTTGTCGAATGAACAACTACGACCCTGTGAACACTCGGATGTATCCGCACAACAACCCGGAACTATCATAAACGGCTGGCCAAAGGATTCTCCGGCAAGCTTGTATATCTATGGCGGATCAAGGAGACAAACCCCATGACAAGGCATACTGTAAGTTTAGTTGTGTTTGTTGCACTTGCGTCGACTCTCTCGTTTGCTGGGTGCTTTCGCTCGGTAAATTCCGGCAAGTTGGAGAAGGGGAAGGACAAGGGACAATTAAAGGGCGAAGAAACGAATTTAGTTTCTGTTGTCGGTGCTCAAGCCACAACCAAAAAAATGCACTACACTCTAACAAACGGATTCATTGTGTTGAAGCAAGTATACAATCCGATGCAGTTCAATCTAGTGTAGTCGATTTTCCGGGGAGGTTGCCAGACGCGACCGCACACGCTCTTGCGCTCAGTGTGGTCGGAGGAAGCTTGAGCATTTCGAACGAAACGCCTTTTAAAATCCACGTCGAGCACACAAATAAAGGTGACGCACGGGTCGTGACGTTTCTCGGCCCGATTCTTGCAAACACAAATATCATAAACTACATCAGTAAAGTGCTTCTTGATCCGACAAATGGTCAGGTTCGGTGCATTGTTCTTCCTCCTCGCTGAGGTCACGGGCATGTAGAGTGGGCACAATTAACCGACACGAGAGGCGGTGATCACCGTTCAAGGCGTAGCACACGGCTTATGACGCTGCCAACAATCTGATATTGAAAAACATACATCCAACTTGACTGATGTCGATGGTTTTGTCAAAGTTATTACGTTTTACGGTTGGAGGTCGCAAAACGGCGCATGTCCCGAGAATTGCAACTGGCCAACCATAATATGTTCTGCGAGAAAGAGACATATGAAATGGATCACCCCATTGTGGAGCGACCCGGTCGGCTGGTCTGAGTGGGTGGCAAAGACCAAGCTGCGGGTCTTCATCTGGACTCTCGTCCACGCCGTGTTCGTGTTTGGCGGTCTCTTCGCAATGCACCTCATGTTGCGACACTTCCCGAGCTCGACCGAAGACGATCTCAGCACCCTCGTCGCCCTTTCGGCCGGAGCTCTCCCGATTGTGCTGATTGGCATCGGATACCCGGCCATGTATCTCTACGCGATGTTCCGGATGATCAAGATGTTGAAAGGCCAAGAATCGCAGAACACAGCGCCGGAGGATACGGCTCGCAAGCTCGCCGATCCTCAGCGCTGACGTTGGCCGGAACCGATGAAACAAAGATCACACAAGACGTTACGTGTTGTGCTTGCAGCAGGGGTGATCCTGCTCATCTGCGGCGCTTTTCTTGTTCGATGGGGAAATGACATTGCGAGAGCCTTGGAATCCGACAGACCAAGTAGAAGCATCGGGACAACAAAGGACGGCAGACTCGTCAACGGGAAACGACTCCCGACATACGGGGCCAACTTTATGGCATACGGATACTTACCAATCGCTCTCGGTCGAAACTCCCTTAACGACAGGGTGAGGTCTGTGGTTCTCGATGCCTATTTAACGATGGAACGTTCACACCCTTCGATCCTCTTTGTATACGGCGAGTGCAGTTGGCCATCAGGTGGCCGACTTCGTCCTCATGCGACACACCGAAATGGCCTCTCAATCGACTTTATGGTTCCGGTCTTGAAAGCTGCAGCACCCACTGTTATCGAAACAAGTGTCTTCAATAAATATGGTTATAGTTTGGAATTCGATGAACACGGATACTGTGCCGCATATGATTATCGTTTGGACGGCGAGGCAATGGCGGCACACCTGCTCGCCCTATATGAAGCAGCAGGGAAACGCACCTTGAAGATTTGGAGAGTCATATTTGCCCCTGAGCTCCAGCCGCTTCTTCTTCAGACAGGACTTGGGTCGGACGTTCAGAAAGTCGTGACATTCTCAAAGGAGCGGCCATGGATCCGTCACGACGAGCACTACCATGTGGATTTCGAAAACCCCGACAATGAAGAAGCCGGCCAACCATCGGCTGGTGGCGACGGGAAACCCGCGCCGGTAGCCGATGACGTTGGACTAACAAGGAAAAGAAATGACAACTATGATTAGACACTCCACCTTTGCGGTGCTCCTGTTGTTCGCAGTGACACTTCCACTTTTGTCAGCGGAAACGAATGATGTTCTGTCACAAATTGAGCGCATGTGCTCTCTCGGAGATAAGGCCGATAGCTCCTTAGGTGCATCAATCGCCGATGAAATCGAACGTACTCCATTACCAGTGTCGAAAGCACTTGTTCAAAAAATGCAAGCCAAGGGTCTGACTGACCAACAACAGGCGGTCTATGTGTGGGCGCTTGGCCTGACAAAAGACCAAGCCGTGGCAAGCACGATCATGGATGTGCACCGGAATAGCAAATCTGACTTAGTCCAGGGGAACTGTCTTCGCGCGCTATCAATGATCGGCAGCAAGCAGGCGGGGGAGTTTCTCCTGTCCACTCTTGATGCCACGGCGGACAAAGAAATGCAGTTTAATATCCTAAACCTGTTGGGGCAAATGCAATGCGAATCTGCATTGCCGAAAGCCGAAGACCTCCTTAAACAAGAAAAGGAGTTTTATTGGCAACCGATTTTCGTCTTCGGGAAGATGGGAGACAAGGCGGTCCCCTTTCTGCTTAAGAAGGTCAGCGAGAAAGATAGCCATGTCAGGGCAAACGCTCTCAACGTCCTCGGACAGTGGCTGATTCCCCCAGAAGCTGTAAAACCTTTGCAGGATCAATATTGGAGGGAGCCGGACGCGGAGTTGCGTTACGTGATACTGTGCTCCCTGGAGAGAACAATGGCCGACCTCACGCAAATGAAGGCGTTTTTTGAGCAAGCAGCAACAAAAGAGAAAGATGGGGAAGTGGGCAAATTTGCCCGCGAGACAATCGATAGCATGGACAAGATGCGGGCTGTTTTGACCGTGTTTTCGGAAAAGAAGCAGCCATGGGCTCCAACCTTCCAGCGCGAATACGCGCAACTGTTTAAGACAGCCGGAAAGAAGGGTAGTTTTGAAGTACTGGGGACATCAAGCACGGCGGGCGACGAGCCGAAACTCAAAGCTCTTCGAGAGCGAATCCTTCAGAGAGATTCCGACGAAGCGTTCTACGATTATCAGAAAGTTAACGAACTCATCGTAAAAAACCGAATGATAAAGGCGGCGGGAATTACGAAAAATGTCCAACCAAGCATCCCACCCAACCACCATTCGCCTTCGGCTCCGGTGGTTGGTGGTCGCTGACGTTGGCCAGATAAGATTATGATGAATTGGATTCGATTTATACTAGCATTCGTAACGGTTACAGCGCTCACAGCTTGTTCGCGAAAACCAGAAGCCGAAATGCAATCTTTGGCAGTATCGCGTAAAGACTTCACCACTGCTCATGATGCTAAGCGTCTTTATGGTAGCGTTGTTGAGGAATACCCTCTGGTATATCCTGAATGGGAATATGGAACAGGAAACGAGGGATGCCCATACAGATTCAACGGAATCAAAGTCCAAGTGAGTTCTGAGAGTCACATCATTATGGTAAGCCAAAGAGAAAAGCTACCTAACAAAGGTGACTCAATTGTCATTCATACATCAGGTCTGTCTGTCGCGCATCTCGGCAGTGTGGCTGGCTTGCCTGCTTACGATATTTCGAAGTTAGAGTATGAAGTTGTTAAACAAAAGGCCAACAATCAACTGCACCCCTATTCGGAGTCCCGCGGCGGGACTCCTCAAGGATGAGTTAACCGTCGGCCACCATAATATGAAACAGAAGGCGTATTTCGAGATCAGTGAGGGGGGACGAGAAATCACCTTCAAGGAACCGCTGGGGCACGTGCTATTTACGGCTATCCTATATACGATTGGTTACTCCTGCCTCATCGTTGCGTTTCTGAATCTGCTGTTTCTGCGCCCCATGCCTCTCAGTGCGCTGTTGGCATCTTTGGCATGGATAGCGATCATGCTTACCGCCGTGGTGTCGGGCTGCCGCAGAAATGGAACTCGACAGCATTTTGGCAACGTCTTGGGGAACTTTGTCAGAAATCGCTTTGCTCAGTTCGGTGTGGACGACTCCGGCAATCCGATTCTTTCCTTCGGTTACAGATGCCGCACCAAGCGACACTACTTCCTGAAGGTGAAGTCGAACGGAATTACCTCGGTGGATTGGGGCCCTGGACAAGGGAACATCCCCGGAAAAGAGAACGACTGGAATGTCGCCGTGTGGTTTGACCCTCACGCCGTCGTTTTTGATGGGATTCACGATGGAGTGCGCCTCCACATCGTAGGCCCTTCCGGACATAAAGCGGGTCGCGAATCCTTCGGCAAGGGGTTCATCGCCTTCCTCCAGACCAATGAAGTTCACCTCACTATGCCACCCTGTGAACTGCTAGGGCAGGAAGCGGAGGTCATAGAAGCGCTGCATCCATTGGGAAGAATCAGAGTTGAAAAGGACGAATATCCTGCGCGACCAATTGAACGGATGATTGACAAGGGAAGCACAGTCGTCATCGAGGAAATCAGAGGCACCTCAATCTACGTAAGACAGAAGAACAGGCCGAACCAAGCCTCGGAGGTTACGGCTCGCAAGCTCGCCGAACCGCAAGACTGACGTTCGGCAAATAATCTTTTGCGCAAAAACAGGCGGAGGCGAAAGCCCCCGCCTGACCTTTGTCACGCCAGGCAGCGTCCGGTGATTTCGGCAAGCGATTTGGGCTCGAAGTGCAAGTCCATCTCGGCGCCTGCGGCGAGGATCTCGGGGATGGAGATGTAGCCGAGTTCGGGGCCGTAGCCGAGGTCGGCGATGCCGAAGGCCTGTATTTGGCCGTCGCCGTCGGGGTCGATGTCTTTCTCGACGATGTACCAATCGGCGCCGGCGGTGAAGAAGTGGAATTGTGCGAGGGCCGCGCGGCCTTTCGCTACGGATTCGTATGTGGCGGGCATGGCGTTCCAGAGTTGGCGCAGGGCTTCGAGTTTTTCACGGAAGAACTGGCCTTCCTCGCCGCGCATTGCGGCGTGGATGGCGGAGCGTTGCTGGCTGCCTGTGAGGTGGGCAAGCAGGATGAGGATGTTGGGGAATGTGGTGGTGGTCATGGGGGGTGTGGGAGTTGTGTGAGAGGTGGGAGATGTGGGGAAGCGCCTTACGGCGCCACGAACTCAGGCGCGGTCGGCCTCGTCTTCGAGCGGGAGGCGGCGGTCGTCGGCCATTTGTGCGGCGAGCAGGCGTGCCCGCCAGTAGGCATAGACCTTGTACACGCGGGAGACCGGCTCGCGATCGCTGTCGACCAGGCTGACAAACCAGACGGGGATCTCGTCTCCGTCGCGGTTTGTGGCCGGTTCCGGGCCTGTGCAGAGTACCGCGGCGGCAACCGGTTTCTGGCGCAGTTGGAAGGTGTGCTGATAGGGTTTCATTTGTGAGTGGGTGTGGTGGGAGTGGTGTGAGGTGTGGACATGGTGGACAATGTGGATTTTAACGCAGAGGCGCAGGGGCGCGGAG